>JADLDQ010000018.1 GCA_020846575.1 Burkholderiales bacterium | reverse complement strand
TTTCGGAATTCCCGCTGGGAAGCGCGGCGATCGCCGCCCACTTCCCGCGGCGCAATCGAATCATCAGCGCGCTCGCCCGCGGCTGCCTGGTGGTCGAGGCGGCGCTGCGCTCGGGCTCGCTGATCACCGCGCGCGCCGCAGCGGAGCAGGGTCGCGAGGTGTTCGCGATCCCCGGATCGATCCACTCGCCCCTCTCGCGAGGCTGCCATGCGCTCATCAAGCAGGGTGCGAAGCTGGTCGAAACCGCCGCCGACATCCTCGAGGAACTGGGCGCCCCGCCCGCCGCACCATCCGATGCGCCGATAGACCGCAATATGTTGGATCACGACAGCAGGCTACTACAATACCTTGGGTATGAACCCTGCACGTTGGAGACGGTGATGCGCCGCAGCGGCTTGACGGCCGAGGCGCTATCGGCGATGCTTCTTCGACTGGAACTGGCGGGCACGGTGGCGACGCTGCCGGGCGGCCTGTACCAGCGCATGGGTTGAGCGCCGGGGGAACCTCTCGCAATGTTCGAAGTCCTCGTGTACCTGTTCGAGAACTACTACCAGGCCGACACCTATCCCGATCAGGACACGCTCGCCCGCAGGCTGCACGCCGCCGGTTTCGGCAACAGCGATATCACCGAGGCGCTCGATTGGCTGCAGAGTCTGTCGCGCGGCGCGGAGAGCACCCTGCCCGAGACGCTGGAGAACAGCGTCTCGCTGCGCGCCTACTCGCGCGAGGAGATGCTGAAGCTCTCCACCGACAGCCGCGGTTTCCTGATGTTCCTGGAGAGCGCGCGCGTGATCTCCCCGCTGCTGCGCGAGCTGATCATCGAGCGTGCCCTGGCGCTGGACGCCGACCACGTGGGGCTGGAGAAGTTCAAGGTGATCGTGCTGATGGTGCTCTGGGCGCGCCGGGGCAGCGTGGATACGCTGATCCTCGACGAACTGCTTCCCGACGGCCAGAACACGCCGACGCACTGACGCACCCGGCCGCGCAAAGGCACCCCCCTCGCCCGCCCCCGCACCCCTTGCGCGTCCCGGGACTTAGGGCTCCGATCTGCATCGCTCGAGTGCTCCCGCATGGCGCGCGGCGTGTCATTTGCTTCGCCGCGGGCTTGCTCTTATCATTCCCCGCCTTCGGCGGCGGCCTTGCCGCGCCACCCGCAGCGCGCCTCGCGAGCGATCCGCTGTTCTTCGAAAGTCCACGCCCCCGGGCGGCGGACAGCCAGGCGCGAGCCGCGCATCGATCGCAGTGCACGGGCATCCGGCCGGAGTGCAGATCTTTCAGTTGCTGACGAAGTGACCAAGAAGCTCATCATCGCCGAGAAGCCTTCGGTGGCCAACGACATCGCACGGGCCCTGGGGAAATTCACCCGCCACGGCGACTATTACGAGAGCGACGAGCATGTGCTCAGCTCGGCCATCGGGCACCTCCTGGAGATCGCCGCGCCAGAGCAGTACGAGGTGAAGCGCGGCAAGTGGTCCTTCGCGCACCTGCCGGTGATACCGCCGCACTTCGACCTCAGACCGATCGAGCGCACCGAGGACCGGCTGAAGTTGCTGACGCGTCTGATCAAGCGCAAGGACGTCACGGCGCTCGTCAATGCGTGTGACGCCGGGCGCGAGGGCGAGCTGATCTTCCGCTACATCCTCCAGCACGCCGGCGCTCGCAAGCCCGTGCAGCGCCTGTGGCTGCAATCCATGACCCAATCCGCGATCCGCGAGGGCTTCCGGGCGCTGCGCCGCGACGAAGAGATGCTCGCGCTGGCGGACGCCGCCAAGTGTCGTTCGGAAGCCGACTGGCTGGTCGGCATCAACGGCACGCGCGCGATGACGGCCTTCAATTCAAAGGAAGGCGGCTTCTATCTCACCACCGTCGGGCGGGTGCAGACGCCGACGCTGGCAATTCTGGTGGAGCGCGAACAGCGCATCCGCGCGTTCGTTGCGCGCGACTACTGGGAGCTGCATGCGCGCTTCGGCGCCCGGGCAGGCGAGTACGCCGGTCGCTGGTTCGACGAGGGGTTCGCCAAGGACGAATCCGACCCGGAAAAGCGGGCCGAGCGCATCTGGGACGAGGCGAAGGCGCGCGCCATCGCGGCGGCGTGCGAGGGCCGAACCGGCACGGTGAGCGAGCAGTCCAGGCCGGCGACGCAACTCTCGCCGCTCCTGTTCGACCTCACCAGCCTGCAGCGCGAGGCGAACGGCAAGTTCGGCTTCTCGGCGCGCACCACGCTGTCGCTCGCCCAGTCGCTGTACGAGAAGCACAAGGCGCTCACCTATCCACGCACCGACGCGCGCGCGCTGCCCGAGGATTACCCGGGGACGGTGCGGGAGGTGCTCGCCTTTCTCGCGCAGTCGGCTGCGGGAAAGCGCGCGGCGGCGGCGGGGCCGTACGGCGCGTTCGCAGCCCGGATCCTCAAGGAAGGCTGGGTGCGTCCCAACAAGCGGATCTTCGACAACAGCAAGATCTCCGATCACTTCGCCATCGTGCCCACCGCGCAGGCGCCCGGACACCTGAACGAGGCCGAGGCGAAGATCTACGACCTGGTGGTGCGGCGCTTCCTCGCGGTGTTCTACCCGGCCGCGGAGTTCCTGCAGACCACGCGAATCACGCGTGTGCACACGCAGCCGTTCAAGACCGAGGGCAGGGTGCTGGTCACCCCCGGCTGGCTCGCGGTGTACGGCAGGACCGCGCAGGAGGAATCCGAGAGCCTGCCTGCGGTGCAGGAAGGCGAGCGGGTGGGTCTGGTCGAACTGCGCGTCGAGGCGATACAGACGAAGCCGCCCGCGCGCTTCACCGAGGCGACGCTGCTCTCGGCGATGGAAGGCGCCGGCAAACTCGTCGAGGACGAGGACCTCAGGGAGGCGATGGACCGCAAGGGCCTGGGCACGCCGGCCACCCGCGCCGCGATCATCGAGGGCCTGATCCGCGAGGAATACGTTCATCGCAACAATCGCGAGCTCGTACCCACGCCGAAGGCGTTCTCGCTGCTGTTCGCGCTGCGCCACTTCGGGGTGGACGAGCTCACCTCGCCGGAGCTGACCGGCGACTGGGAATACAAGCTCAAGCAGATGGAGCAGGGACGGCTCGCGCGCGACGAGTTCATGGACCACATCACCACGCTCACTCGCGAACTGGTGAACCGGATCCGCGACGGCGACATACCCGACACCGCGTTCGCCACCGTACTGGCCCCTTGCCCCAAGTGTGGCGGAACGGTCCAGGAGAACTATCGCAAGTTCCAGTGCCAGTCCTGCGACTTCTCGCTCTGGAAGGTTCTTTCCGGGCGCGAGTGGTCGCCAGAAGAGTTGGGGGAACTGCTGCAGAAGCGCAAGATCGGCCCGCTCACGGGCTTTCGCAGCCGCGCGGGCCGACCCTTCGTGGCCGCCATTCAGCTCGGCGCGGATGACCGTATCGAATTCGACTTCGGCCAGGAACGCACCGGCGCCTCCGGCGAGATCGAGGCGCCGGATTTCAGCGGCAGGCAGCCCGTCGGCCCCTGCCCCAAGTGCGCTTCGCAGGTGTTCGACATGGACATGGCCTACGCCTGCGAGAAGGCGCTGGGGCCGGGCAAGACCTGTGACTTCCGCACCGGCAAGGTGATCCTGCAGCGCCCGATCGAACGCGAGCAGATTCAGAAGCTGCTCGCCGGCGGTCGCACCGATCTGCTGCACCGCTTCATCTCAAAGAAGGGCCGCCCGTTCTCGGCCTTTCTGGTCCGCGGTGCCGATGGCAAGGTCGGCTTCGAGTTCGCGCCTCGAGCGCCGCGCAAGTCCGCTGCAGCCGCCGCCGGTGCCGCGCCAGCGTCTCGCGCGCAGACCGAGGTTTCCGCCGCGCGCGAGGACGCTGCCGCGCAGACCGCGGCACCGGCGGCGAAAAAGCCTGTCGCGAGAAAAGCGCGGGCTGCCGGACCCGAGCCCGGGCGGGCGCGCGGCGCTTCCGCCAGGAAATCCGGGGAAGTTCCCGGTACGACGCGCGCTTCCTCCCGCGGCGCTGGACCCGCGCCCCGCAACAAGAACTCCTCCGCCGGGAGGGACGCGCCGCGGCGCAAGCGCAAAGGCTAGCGTCCCCGCGACCGCGCCGAAGCGTTCGGCGGCGTGGCGCGCGCTATTGCTCAGACATCCAGCCGCGCAACCAGCGCGTTCTCCTCGATAAAGGCGCGCCGGGGTTCGACCTCGTCACCCATCAGCCGGGT
>JADLDQ010000017.1 GCA_020846575.1 Burkholderiales bacterium | reverse complement strand
GGGCCGGGGGAGCTGTTCATCGCGCGCAACGTCGGCAACCTCGTCCCGCCCTGGGACATGTCGGCCGGTTTTCACGGCACCGCGGCCGCGATCGAGTTCGCGGTGGTTCAGCTGAAGGTGCGCAACATCATCGTCTGCGGGCACAGCCACTGCGGCGCGATCCGTGCGCTCTACGAGGAACCGCCGCCGGAGGCGAAGCACCTGCGGGCCTGGCTCGAACTCGCGCGCGAGGCGGCGCTGCCGGTGCGCGAGTCGCCCGAAGCGCTGCGGCGCGTGGAGCAGCGATCCGTGGTGCTGCAGCTCGACCGGCTGCTCAGCTACCCGATGGTGGAGCGTCAGGTGCGCGCCGGGGAGCTGTTCCTGTACGGCTGGCACTACGTGATCGAGGACGGCAAGGTGCTGGTGCTGGATACCGAACGCGGCCGCTTCGAGCCGCTCGAACGGATGCAGGGCCCGCAGCCGCAAGCGCAGCACCAGGAGATCGACACGCTGCACTGGGAGCGCGGTCCGAGATAGAGAGCCTGCCGGGGGCAGGGCCCGCCAGGGCGAGACCGCCGCCGCCCCGGGACGCACGCAGCGAAGCGCTGCGTGCCGGTTCGCGTGGCCGCGCGCGCCGCGGCTCTTGAATTCACCGCCGCAATCCGTCGAAAATGGACGTCTGTCCGCGCCTGCCGGCATCGGTCCCGGGGGGGGGCGGGAAGCACGAAGAGGAGGCAATCATGCATTACAACCGGCGGCACTCGACGGCGACCTGGGGAACCATGGGCAAGGACTGGGAGGCCGGCATCGACTTCCAGAAGATGAACCGCGAGCGGGTGGAGCGCGCGAGGAACGCGATCCGGGCCGCGGCCCTGGGCGGTGTGCTGTGCTTCAACTTCGACAACATCCGCTATGTCACCGGCACCCACATCGGCGAGTGGGCGCGCGACAAGTTCGACCGCTACGCGCTGTGTCCGAGCGAAGGCGATGCCTATCTCTGGGATCCGGCGCCGCCCGCCAAGCGGCGCAGTTCGCCCTGGCTCCAGGGACGGGTGGCGGCGCCGATCAGCACGCTGCAGGGCGCGCTGCCGCCGGTCTACGGCATCCAGAAGGAATTCGCCCGCCAGGTGAAACGCAAGATGGTGGAACTCGGCATCGACCGCAGGCCGCTCGGCATCGACCTGATGGAACTGCCGATGCTGCGCGCGCTGGAGGCCGAGGGCGTCGAGGTGGTGGACGGCCAGCAGGCGATGCTGGACGCGCGCGAGGTCAAGACGGCCGAAGAGATCGAACTGCTGAAGCAGGCGTCCTCGATGGTGGACGCCACCTATGTCGATATCGCGCGGGCGATCCGTCCCGGCGCCAAGGAAAGCGACCTGGTCGCGATCGCCCACGATCGCCTGTTCAAGCTCGGCTCGGAGCGCGTCGAATGCGTGAACTCGGTGGCCGGGCCGCGCGGTGCGCCCCACTCGCACACCTTCTCGGACCGCATCATCCAGCCCGGCGACATGATCTTTCTGGACATCATGCACTCCTTCAACGGCTACCATACCTGTTACTACCGTACCTTCATCTGCGGGGTGCCGAACAAGGCGCAGATCGAGGCCTACGAGCAGTGTTCCAAGTGGGTGAGCGCCTCCATCGACGCCATACGGCCGGGCGTCACCGTGGACGAGATCGCCCAGGTCTGGCCCAAGGCCGAGGCGTTCGGCTACAACAACGAAGACGAGGCGTTCCTGCTGCAGTTCGGGCACGGCATCGGGCTGTCCCTGTGGGAGCGGCCGATCATCTCGCGGCGCTACACCGGTCAGAACACGGTGCTCAAGAAAGGTATGGTGTTCGCCGTGGAATGCTGGAAGGGCGCGGCGGACGGCTCGGGCGCGGCGCGCATCGAGGAGGAGGTGGTGGTCACCGACGACGGCTGCGAGATCATCACCAACTATCCGAGCGATCACCTCATCTCCTGCGGCCTGCCGGGCTGCGAGATCGTGTAGGAGCGCTCGGATGCAAACACCGCGCACGAGCGGAGCGGCCATGGGGTCCGAAGGGTCGCCCCGCGGGCCGTATTTCCGGAATTGAGCCCCGGCGCGCAGCGACGGACAAGCCGATGAGCGTCCCGAACCGCATCTGGGTAACCCTCATCACCGGGTTCCTGGGCAGCGGGAAGACGACGCTGCTCAACCGCATCCTCGCGCACCCGAGGATGTCCCAGGCGGCGGTGATCGTCAACGAGTTCGGCGAGATCGGCATCGACTACGACCTGGTGTCGCGCAGCGACGAGTCGGTGGTGCAGCTGGCCAACGGGTGCCTGTGCTGCACCATGCGCGGCGACCTGATCGACACCTTCCGCGACCTGTTCATCCAGCGCAACGCCGGAAAGCTGCCGTGTTTCGACCGCGTGGTCATCGAGACCACCGGCATCGCCGACCCGGCGCCGGTGCTGCAAGTGATACTCACCCATCCGATGGTGGTCAACCACTACGCCCTGGACGGCGTGGTGACCACGGTGGATGCCATCAACGCCCTGTCGTCGCTGGAGCGCTTTGCGGAGTGCGTCAAGCAGGCGGCGATCGCCGACCGCATGGTGCTCACCAAGGCCGACCTCGTCGAAGGGCCTGACCGGGAGCGCAGGCTCGCCGCGGTGCGCGCCCGGCTGCGCGCGCTGAACCCGGCCGCGCCCATCATCGAGTCCGCCGCCGCGCAGCGCGACCCCTCGGCTCTGTTCGGATCGGGGCTGTTCGATCCCGCCACCAAGGCGGTGGACCTCTCGGCCTGGCTGCGCGCCGAGGCGTACGAGGATCACCCGCAGCCCGCGCCTGGAGCCGCGCAGCAGGCCGCGCTGCCGGCGCCCGACGGCGCGGCCCGCGCCTATTACCGCGCTCACGGCCACGTACCCCAGGATGGATCGCCGGTAGCGCCGCAGGCGGATGAAACGACAAGGGCGCCGCAGGCGGATGAGACGACCAGGGCGCCGCAGGCGCATGGGACGCAGGCGCCGGATGCCGATCGAGAGCAGGCGGTGCTCGCGGCGCATGCCCACGATCCGGGCATACGCTCGTTCTGCCTGGTGCGCGAGCGGCCGATGTCCCTTGCCGCGCTGCGCATGTTCCTGGAGGGCCTGGGGCGCGAGGCCGGACCCGACCTGCTGCGCGTGAAGGGCATCGTCCACGTGGCCGAGCGCCCCGATCGTCCGGCGGTGATCCAGGGCGCGCAGCAGGTGTTCCATTCGCTCGACTGGCTGGCGCAGTGGCCGAGCGAGGACCGCCGCACGCGCATCGTGTTCATCACTCGCGGCATCGCGCGCGAGCAGGTCGAGGAGACCTTCGATCTCATCGAGCGCGTGGCCGAACGCACCGCGCGCGCCGCCAACCGCGGAATCCCCTCCCAGGACCCGCCCACGCGGGGTACGGCGCCCGCGCATACGCACGGCGTGATGCCCCGGTAGCCGGTGTCAGGCCGGAATCGCGCCGGGAGGAGATGCCGCAGGCGGGTCACTCGAACGCGCGTCCACACGGCGCTGCGGACATCCCCGGAAACCGAGCGCAGGGAACAGCCATGAGCACCAGGAATCCGATGGTCAAGATCATCCGCATGGTCAGGCGCCGCGAGGGCATGACCCTGGCGCAGTTGCGCGACTACTGGATGACCCGGCACGCCGAGCTGCACCGGCGCGCACTGGACATGTGCCCGGTGAAAAGGGTGGTGGCCAGCTTCGCGACCGGCGAGGTCGTGCTGGGCGGCGCACAGGCGCAGTTCGACGCCATGACCACGCTGTACTTCGACAGCATGGATGACCTGAAGTCGGCGCGCTCGGGACCGGTGCCGCAGATGATGGCCGAGGACGAGAGGAACTTCGCCGGCGAGGTGCCTGTGCGCATCGTCGCCGAGGAGTACCTGATGTCGCGCAAGTCGGACGCGGGCGACATCCCGAAGGCCTGCGGGCAGCTGAAGATCATCCGCACCGTCTACCGCCGCAGGGACCTCACGCACGCGCAGTTCAGGGACTACTGGCTGAACAATCACTCGCGGCTGGAGGACCGGGTGGTGAAGGAATCGCCCACGCAGCACATCGTGGCGAGTTTCGCCGTCCCCGAACCCGGCCGGGAGCCGGACATGGACGGCATGGTGGAACTGTACTATCGCAGCGCGCAAGACATCCGCGCCATGTTCGCGGGCCCGGTCCCGCAGATGATGCGCGAGGACGAGCGCAATTTCGTGCAGATGGACGCGCCCGCGATCCGGGCGGTGGCCGAGGAATACCTGATCGCCGGGGGTTGACGGGCAGCGCAGCCAGCCGGCGATCCCGGCGGCGGCGTTGCGCTGTTACGGGCGGCGCTGTTACGGGCGGCGCTGCCGCTCGCGCCCGCTCCCGGCCGCGCGGCCACGCAGCGCGGAGGGCTGCATCGCCGTCCGGTTGCCGGCCCGCTGCTAGAATACGCGCCGGCTCCGCCGCGTGCGTTCCCGCTCGAATGAATCCCCGGCGCGACCTCAACATCCCTGCAAGGAGGACCCGATGGCCGATGTCGTGCATTTCCTGACGCTCGCTCACGCCGGCAGGATCGTGGACGAATCTCTGGCGGTGGCGCGCGCCATGAACCTCAACCCGATGTCGGTGGCCGTGCTCGACGCAGGCGGGCAACTGGTCGCGTTCAAGAGAGAGGACAACTCGTCGATCCTTCGCTTCGAGGTCGCCTTCGGCAAGGCCTGGGGATCGCTCGGCATGGGCCGCTCCAGCCGCGGCCTGGAGCAGATGGCGAAGGACCGGCCCCACTTCGCCAATTCACTGGCGGCTGCGTCCCTGGGACGCCTGGTGCCGGTGGCCGGGGGCGTGCTGATCCGCAACTCGGACAAGCGCGTGATCGGCGCGGTGGGCGTCACCGGAGACACCTCCGACAACGACGAGATCTGCGCCATCCGGGCCATCAAGTCGGCCGGCCTCGCGCCGGATCCCGAGAAGGAACCCGAGAAGAAGTAGGCCGGACGGGAGGGCGCGACGAGGTTCACCGGCGTTTCCGCGGTGCGTTGGCGCCTGCGCCGTCGCACGCGGCAAACAAGACGGCGCACGAGTTCGCATCCCGGGCCCTGCCTGCGCTTGCTCGCCAAGCTCGCCTCGGCCACGTGCTGCGGATCGGGAGGGGAATAATCGAGGATACCGACATGGCAGTGAACTACGAAAAGATCATGGCGTACGCATCGCCGGAGCGCGTGGTTCAGTACGGGGAGCGCGACTGCATCCTCTATGCGCTCGGCCTGGGCATCGGCATGGATCCGATGGATCGAGGTCAATTGAAGTTCGTCTACGAGAAAGGGCTGGAAGCCTTTCCGACCATGGCCGGCGTGCTCGGCTGGGTGGGCCGTGAACTCTCGACCAACCCCGAGTTCGGTATCGACGAGCGCATGGTGGTCGCGGCCGAGCAGCGCATCACCCTGTTCCGGCCGCTCGCCCCCGCGGGTACGCTGCGGGCCCGTACCCGGGTCAAGCAGGTGATCGACAAGGGCCCGGGCGGCGGCGCGATCATCCAGGCAGAGCGCAAGCTGCTCGCGCCCGACGGGACCGCGGTCGCGAGCGTGGAGACCAGTACGTTCGCGCGCGGCCAGGGCGGCTTCGGAGGACCGGTCACCGAGTCCCCGCCCCCGCACAAGGTGCCCGACGGCACCCCGCAGTTCAGCTGCGACCTGCCCACGCCGCCGAACCTGGCCATCCTCTACCGCCTGAACGGCGACACCAATCCGCTGCACGTCGATCCCGAAAGGGCCAGGGTGGCGGGGTTCCCGCGCCCCATCCTTCACGGCGTGGCGACCTATGGCATCGCCGCGCACGCCGTACTGCGGACGCTGGCCGGCTGTGACGCCGTGCGCTTGCGCATGATGGAGGCCCGGTTCGTGCGACCCGTGTTTCCGGGGGACACGATCCGCACCGAGATGTGGGTGGAGGGCGAATCGGTGTCGTTCCGCTGCCGCGTCCCGGATCGGGACGTGGTGGTTCTGGACAACGGGCTGGCGCGCATCGCCCCCGCACCCTGAGCGAGGGTGCGGGGAGCGGGCACATCGACGGGCCAAGCGACAAGGTGCCGCTGATGCAGCGCACGCCTGCCCCCCATGCCGGCGCCCTGGCGCCGGCGTTACTCGACTGCGCACGCCGGCACGGTAGTCGGTTGCAGTATTCGCGGCCGCAGTGATGAACGGGTCCGCCGCCGACATCAGGGCGGTGCTGTTCCTCTGCACCGAGAACATCTGCCGCTCGCCGACGGCCGAGGGCGTCTTCCGCAAGCGCATCGAAGACGCCGGCGTGGGCGGCATCGTGGCGGCCGACTCGGCCGGAATCCTGTGCAGCCGTCCCGGAATGCCGCCCGACCCGCGCGCCATCGAGGCTGCGGTCCGCCGCGGTTATGACATATCGGACCTGCGGTCACGGCCTTTCTCCAGAGACGACCTCACGCGTTTCGACCTGGTTCTCGCCATGGACAGCGCCAACCGCCAGCAAGCCTTCCGCATGGCGCTTCCCGGCGAGGTTCACAAGTTGAAACTCGTGATGGACTTCAGCCTGCGTTCGCCGGGTGCGGACGTGCCGGACCCCTATTACGGCGGACGGCAGGGATTCGAGCGCGTACTCGACATGCTGGAAGAGGCGATCTCGGGACTGGTGCAGGTGCTGACGGTCCGATAGACGGGGTATGAGGATTCTGCGGTAACCGCCTCCCTGGGACCAGGTCAAGCAAGGTGTGACCTGGCTTTGGGTAAGACGTATGACCACCCGGCGGAAACCGCTTGGCTCAGGAGCAGCGCAGCACCGCCGGCCCCTGACGGCGGACTCGCAGCCTTTCGCGAAAAGACAGATTCGACCCTCCGGCTTGTCAGGAATCTTTACAGTGCGCTTGTCCCTATGATATGATGCTGGCATTAACAGCTTGATGGAAATACGAAAAGCAGCGCTGGCCCGTCAATTGCTACCAGTCTCGCGAGGCCGTTGAACTGCCGGTCACCGCGGGTAGCACGACGCAAGGCATGATCTCCGTCGCAGTCTGGAGCGGTAACCGAATTCTTGAGGACCGGGAGGTGCCGGCACACGAGCTGGCGCACCGACAGGAGGCTCGGGTGCTGAAGCTGAACACGGATGCAGGGGTGATCGAAAGCGGTGGCCTGCGTGGCCACGGCGCGAATGCGGCGAGGGTGCCGGCAGGCGATCCAGCTGTCCCGCAGCTGGACGGTTCGAGTCCGGGGCCCCGGCTGCCGCTCGGGGGGCAGCGATGAGTCCGCTCACCGCCGCTCTCATCGTCGCGCTGGGCTGTCTGGTCGGGGTCTGGCTGATCTGGGTCAGACTCGAATCCCACATGCGCGAAACCACCCGCATCCTGCACGACTGCAACGCGGTGCTGCTCGCTCGCCTGGACCAGATGGTCACCGTTCCGGAGCGCGAGCGCGAGGCGCTGGCCTTGATGCTGCTCGAGCGGCAGACAGAGCCGGGTCTGCCATCGGCTCATGACGGCGGCGCAAGCGCGCAGAGGATCTGCCGCGACGCCCCGCCGCGTTGCGTGAAACCCCTGCGCGCGCTCGGCTGAACTCTTCCTCCCCCTGTCGCGCCGGACCGGGCGCCTGCTCGGGCAACGATTCCAGTGCCCGTTGGCGGCTGATTTCTTCCCCCGTTCGCGCCGGTCCGGGCGGCCTGCCCGGGGCGCACGTGCGACGGATCCCCTGCCTCGCAAATTCTGCCGCCATCGGGGTTGGGGCCCACCCCGCTGACGGGGCCTTGCCGCGGCCCATGAGACGGGCCCCGCCGGATTCGAGCGGCGCCGTCAAAGCCTCCAGGTCGTCAGGCCGGCGGCGCGCAGGGCGCTCGCGTCGAACTGGGACTTGACGTCGATGAAGCACCCCTTGGGCACCAGCTTGCCAAGGTACTCGGCGATCGGCCTGTCCACGAACTGGCGATGCGAAACCGCGACCACCAGCGCGTCGGCGCGCGGCAGCTCTTCCCAGGACTCCAGCTCCAGCCCGTACTCGTGACGAACCTCCGAGGCGTCGGACACCGGGTCGTGCACGTGAACCTCGATGCCGTATGACTGGAGTTCGTGGATCACGTCGATGACCCGGGTATTGCGGATGTCGGGGCAGTTCTCCTTGAACGTGAGACCGAGCACATTGACCTTGGAGCCGCGGACCTGGGCGCCGTTGCGGATCATGTGCTTCACGGTCTGTTCGGCGATGAACTTGCCCATGCCGTCGTTGATCCGCCGGCCGGCAAGGATCACCTGAGGGTGATAGCCGATCATCTCGGCTTTGTGGGTCAGATAATACGGATCGACTCCGATGCAGTGCCCGCCCACCAGTCCCGGCCTGAAGGGCAGGAAGTTCCACTTCGTTCCCGCGGCCTTGAGCACTTCCAGGGTATCGATACCGATCCGATCGAAGAGGATCGCGAGTTCGTTCATGAGCGCGATGTTCAGGTCGCGCTGGGTGTTCTCGATCACTTTCGCCGCCTCGGCCACGCGGATGCTGGATGCGCGGTAGACGCCCGCGGTGACGATGCCTGCGTACAGACCGGCCACCTTCTCCAGCGTTTCGGGGTCGTCGCCCGACACCACTTTCAGGATCCGCGTGAGCGTGTGCTCCCTGTCTCCAGGATTGATGCGCTCGGGCGAATAGCCCACATGAAAATCCTGCTTCCAGCGCATGCCCGAAGCCTTCTCCAGGATGGGTACACAGACTTCCTCGGTAGCGCCCGGGTAGACGGTGGATTCGTAGACGACAATCGCACCGCGCTTCATGTGCCGTCCCGCCGATTCGCTGGCGCCCGCGAGCGGAGAAAAGTCGGGTTGATGGGCCGTGTCGACAGGCGTCGGAACCGCGACGACGATGAAGTCGGCTTCGGCCATGGCGGCCGGGTCCGTCGTCACTGTCAGGTGCATCGCCGCGCGCAGATCGTCGCTTGAGACTTCTCCGGTGGGATCGACATGGCGGCGATAGCTGTCCACTTTCTCCGGCGACAGATCGAAACCGATGGTTCTGCGTGACCTGCCGAATTCGACGGCAAGAGGCAACCCCACGTAGCCGAGTCCCACCACTGCAACCGTGCTCATATCTTCCTTTCCTGTTTCCTGCGGGAAGCGCGGCCCGCGCACCGCGCCTGCTGCCCGGTGTCCGGGTTCTTCGACGGCCAGCCCGTTCTCGTTCGGTGCGGGCGCGCAAGCGGGGACGCGCGATCCGCTCTCACTGGCGCAGGCATCGACCACTCTTCGCGCGCGTCAAGCTTAGCAGTTCGCCGCGAGCTTCCCGGGAGTCACGACCCCGCTGCGCCTGCCGCAAGCGCCAGACGGCCCTGGCTTGCCTGCCGTTGAAGCGCCCGGCCGGTAGCGATGCAGGTCAAACCGGAACCTGTCCAACGGATACCGGCGCAAGCCCGCCTGGCGGCGCCGAGCGCCAACCCCGCGGGTGTAGCGACAAAGTAGTCGAGCGAGCAGTGCGGCGAGCGCTGCCTCCTCGCGGCTCGAGGCTGGCGCCATGCTGTGCTTATCGACGCCGCCTGAAGTTTCAGGAGTCCGCAGACCGCGCACGGGTAGAATCAGCACGCATGAGAGGTACCGCCCGTGCCTGCGTTCACGACGCACAGACCCCGGCCGTTGCTCCCGCGGCGCTCGGGAGGGCACACCGCGCGGCGCCACGGTCTTGCGCCCTCGCCCCCATGCGGCGTTTGTCCCGGGTCCACGGGCGGGGGCTTGCCTGGCAGGCCCGGTGCCGCCTGGAGGCACTTCCTGGCGGCGCTTTGCTGCTGGCGCTGACAGTGTTCGCCACCACGCCGGTGCTCGGCGCACAGGCCGTGCCGGCGCTGGAGAAGGTGAAGCAGTCGGTGGTCGGGCTGGGAACGTTCATGGCCACGCGCACCCCGCCGTTGACCTTCGTCGGTACCGGCTTCATCGTCGCCGACGGGCGCCACGTCGTCACCAACGCCCACGTGGTGCAGGCACCGCTGGACACATCCCGGATGGAATCGCGCATCGTGCTGGTGTCACGCGCAGGCGAGCCCGTGTCTCGGCGTGCGGAACTCATAGCGCTCGACAAGGACCACGACCTCGCCGTGCTCCGATTCACCGGCGAGCAGTTGCCGGCCTTGAGGATAGGCGATTCCGACCGCATCAGCGAAGGACAACTGCTGGCCTTTACCGGGTTTCCGATCGGCATGGTGCTCGGGTTTCATCCGGCGACGCACCGTGCAATGGTTTCTGCCATCACCCCGGTTGCGGTGCCGGGCATCACCGCCAGGCAGCTCAACGAACGCATGATCAGCAGGCTTCGCGATTCGGCCTACCGCGTGTTTCAACTGGACGCTACCGCGTATCCGGGCAACAGCGGAAGCCCGCTCTACGATCCCGAGGATGGATCGGTCTACGGCATCATCAACAGCGTGTTCGTACAGGGCACCCGGGAAAGCGCGATCAGCAGGCCGAGCGGGATCACCTACGCGATCCCGGGTCGGCACATCCGGGAAATTCTCAGGGCGGCCAAGGTGGCCGGATTCGACTGATTTCGGCCGCCGGCCTTTGCCAGGGATCGGATCGTGCGCACTCGACACGGTCGGCTGCCGTGCTTCGCGCAGCGCGACATAGGAGCGCGGGGTGATCAGCCAGATCCGCCCCTTCCCTGTCTCATGATGGCCGAAGGTTCGACGACCTCCGACTGGTAGGGATGATTCGCCCTGCGGTACAGGCTCGAGATCTTTCTGACGTAGTTGCGGGTCTCAGGGTAGGGCGGAATACCGCGATACCTCTCCACCGCGCGTTCTCCGGCGTTGTAGGCCGCTGCCACCAGCGTTACGTCCCCCTGGAAGAATGCGAGCAGCCACCGCAGGTACGCGAGCCCTCCGCGGATGTTCTCCGCCGGGACGAAGACCTTCTTGACCCCGAAACGCTCGGCAGTCTCGGGGATCAGTTGCATCAGGCCCTGCGCGTTTTTTGGCGAGACCGCGGAGGCATTGAACGCAGATTCGACCGATATGACGGCCAGCGCGAGCTTGGGGTCGACGGCGTACAGCGGGGCGAGCCGATAGACGAGCTGCTCGATCTCGTTGCGTGGCGCCGATGGCCCTTCGATTGCTTCTGCCGGCTCGTCGCTGGCGACCTGCGGGGCGATCAGCAGGACCCGATCCCCGGGATTCAGGGAGCCGTACTCCCCGGCGACGCCATTCATCGCGATTTCGACCGGCGGATCCGGCAGCAGGCAGATCGGTAAGCGGGCGGATCTGGTCGAAGGCACAAAGCGCAGCATGCGAGCGGCATACTCGTGACCCTGGTCGGCCGCCAGTTTGAAAAGGGCCGACGCGACGGCTTCGTCTTTCAGCACACCTCGGCCGTTGGCGTACATCCAGCCGAGCCGGAACTGCGCCTCGGCAAAGTCGTGCCGGGCCGCCTCGCAATAAAGGTCGAGGGCCTTTCCGGGATCTCTGGCGACACCTTCTGCGTTCTCGTACCTTCCCGCGATGCGAACGAGTTCCGAGGGCGACGCCGACAGGGGCGCGTGAGAGGCGTCTGGAGTATCCCATGGCGTCGAACTGAATGCAGTTCCACTCCAGAAATACGCTATTAGAACAAGAGACTGAAACAGTTTTCCCATGTTTGTTCTGCGATATTCGATCGGTCTGATCAAGGCGATCGCACCGCCGGCGGTCTCCGTTGGGCTGAGTACCCCCGGGTCAATTCACCGGGAACATGCCAATGAATTTCGGCTTAACGCGCGCCTGATCAAGGGGCTCGTGCTCCAGCGGCACGCTGGCCGCCATTCTTGTCAAGCACCTGGCCGCTGAACTCGCGCAGAACCGGCCAAGAGTGAGTTCTGCGGTCGGACCCAAGCACAAGTCATGCCGATTTCGGTGCTGGCTGCCAAATCAGCGGCTTGCAGACCATCGCACCAAGGGAAGCGGACGAACTGTAAATCCGCTCGACAACGTGCCTCGAGGGCTTCGACGCATCCCGCTGCGGCAGCAGACGATTCGGTTCAGCCCTTGTGTTTCGCGTCCGTCGTCCTGTTTGAATCGCAGGCTGGTCGCTGCTCTTCGGACAACGATATCTCCGGGTCTTATCCAGTGGCAGGAAGGTCCAACGCGCCCGGCCCGGCTTCATCTCTTCTTGGGCACCGTTGCCGCGGGTAGCGGCAAGGCATCGGCTTCAGGGTCCTCCCATGTCCTGCACAGTCCTCCCAGGTCCTGCACAGTTTACCGTGTGCACCCCGTCGCGCCGGCCAGCATGAACACAACGGCTACCGGTTAGTCGATAGACATGTGACACCTCGGTCAGAGATGAGATCGCGGCCAGAGATGCCCTTGACATCGCTCGGGGTGCTCAATCAACGCAGCATGGGGCCGATAACGACCAGAGTCGATCGAGGTCTGCTAACGCGTTCCGCCGGGTATCTCATCTGGCCTGAGAAATT
>JADLDQ010000016.1 GCA_020846575.1 Burkholderiales bacterium | reverse complement strand
TCAAGCGCGTCAAGGAGAACCACGGCAACAAGGCGATCATGGGCGCGAAGATCGGCGTCATCGCCGCGCGCGTCCTGGGCCTGTACGGCGGCTTCACCGACAAGTGGGGCAAGTATTCGGGCGGGTCGTGGACGCACGCCGCGCCGCGCATCGGCTTCGAGGCGCTGTGGAACGACCGTTACGATCTGCTGAAGTCCAGGCTGTTCATCCTCTGGGGCGCGAACCCGGTGTGGAGCCAGGCGGGGCTGCCGGCTTACACCTACATGCACGCGAAGAAGGCCGGGGCGCGCTTCATCGCCATCGACCCGTTCTACAACCCCACCTACGAGATGCTCACCGACGAGTGGATCCCGATCCGCCCTGCGACCGACCAGGCGCTGCTGCTGGGCCTGATCCACACCATCCTGGTGGAAGACGAGCGCGTGGGGCGCACGCTGATCGACTGGGATTTCATGAACCGGTGCACGGTCGGCTTCGACCGCGACCACATGCCCGCGGGCGCCGCCCCGGACGAAAACTTCATCGACTACGTGCTGGGCAGGCATGACGGACAGCCCAAGGACGCGCAATGGGCTTCGGAGATCTGCGGCACGCCGGTGGAGAAGATCCGCTGGCTCGCGCTGGAGTACGCGCGCGAGAAGGACGCCTCGATCTGCACTTCGGGCTCGCCCGCACGGGTGGACAACGCCGACTCCATCCCGGGGCTTTTCATGACCATCGGCGCCATGACCGGGCACCTGGGCCGCTCGGGCAGCATGGTGAGCGTGGCGCACCACTTCGGCACGAACGGCGGGCCGCAGCTGGTGAAGGGGCACAACTCGCGTTCCTACAATCCCTCGCACACGCGCGCCCCGGACGTTCCCAACCCGGTCGCCGGCGGCCGGCGCGCCGGCGACTCCTACGGCGCGCGCATTGAGGGCTGCATCAATCTGAACGAATTGAACACCGCCATCCTCACCGGCAAGTACACCGCCGGCCGCGGCGACATTCGCGACATCGACATCCGCATGATCTACCACGCGCACGGCGCGTCGATGAACCAGCTGCCGAACACGCTGCAGGCCATCCAGGCGCACCGCAAGGTGGATTTCGTGGTGACGCAGAACATGTTCCTCACCGCCGAGGCGCAGTATTCGGACCTCGTCCTGCCCGTGACCTCGCGCTGGGAGCGCGAGGGGAACGTGTGCATCGGCTACCGCGAGCAGCTCCTGTGGCACAGCCAGGTGATGGAGCCGTATTTCGAATCCAGGGACGACCTGTGGATCGGGGTGCAGCTCGCCCGGCGCCTCGGGATCGACCCGAAGGAAGTCGAGCCCTGGTCGTGGAAGCAGGAGATCTTCAACGAGGTGGCCGACGCCCGGGTGATGAAGGACGATGGCAAGACCTACGAGCCGCTGGTGACCATTACCGAAGAAGACCTGAAGGCGTTCGGCGTCGAGGGCAAGCCGCAGGTCGGGCGCATCCCGATCAAGCAGTTCCGCGAGGACGGCATCTACCACATTCCGCGCAGCCCCGAGGACAACCACAAGTACGTGTACCTGAAGGAGTTCCGCGAGGATCCGGAAAAGAATCCGCTCCAGACCAGGAGCGGCAAGCTGGAGGTGCACTGCCAGGCGCTGGCGGACTACGTGTACGACTGCGGCTGGTCGGAAATCCGGCCCATCCCCACCTACAACGCGCCCCGGGAGGGCTACGAGGCGACCTTCAAGGACTGGAAGAGCAGGGTGAAGGGCGAGTACCCGCTGCAGCTCTACAACATCCACATGCCGCGCAACGCCCACACCTTCTTCGACAACACCTGGGTGCTGCGCGAAGCCTTCCCGCACGAGTTCCTGATGAACCCGGCCGACGCCACCGAGCGCGGTATCAAGAGCGGCGATACGGTGCTGGTGAAGAGCCGCTGGGGCAAGATCCTGCGCACCGTCTGGGTCACGCACCTCATCATGCCCGGCGTCACGGCGCTGGGGCAGGGCGCCAGGGTGAAGCTCGACGAGGAACTGGGCATCGACGTGGGCGGCTGCGCCAACGTCCTCAAGGGCGCCACGCCCACCGGCGGCGGCCACCTGGGCTGGAACAGCGTCATCGTGGAGGTGGAGAAGTGGAAGGGCAAGCCGCTGCCCTCGGACTACAAGCTGCCGCCGGTGGTGCCGGTCCGGGAGAAACGCGCATGAGGCGAGGCGTTCCTGCGGAGCGCCGCGCCGGGGCCGCAGGCTGCGTCCCGGGCGGCAGGGCGGTCCGATGAGCGGCCAGCTCGGTTTCTATTTCGACGCCAGCGCCTGCAACGGCTGCAAGGCCTGCCTGGTGATGTGCAAGGACAAGTACGACAACCCGATAGGCGTCAACTTCCGCAAGGTCATTCACTACAGCGGCGGCTACTGGGAGGCCCACCCGACCCAGAAGGGCATCATGGTGCCGCACGTGTATGCCTACTCGATCTCGGTGTCCTGCAATCACTGCGCCGAGCCGGCGTGCCTGGATGCCTGTCCGACCGGCGCCATCGCCAAGAAAGCGAACGGCCTGGTCGTGATCGACAAGGAGATCTGTGTCGGCTGCCGCCTGTGCGAGTCCTGCCCCTACGACGCACCCCAGTTCAACGAGGAACTGGGTGTGATGACGATGTGCGATGGCTGCGAGGACGAGATCGCGCGCGGCGGCCGGCAGGCCTGCGTTGCGGCCTGCCCGCAGCGCGCCATCCAGTTCGGAGACCTCGCGGGGTTCCGGGAGCAGTACGGCACGGTGGCCGGCATCGAGCCGCTGCCCGATCCGGCGATCACGGCCCCCTCGCTGGTGGTGACCCCGCACCGCAATTCGCCGCTGTCGGGGCAGGGTACGGGCGAGGTCAAGTACGAGCGCTAGGCCCGCACGGACGCATCCTTGCCCCACGTCATCGCGTCCTCGCACCGCCCGCGCAACGCGGATACTTCGATTCGCGACCGCGGGACGCACGCACCCGCCGTCCGGACAACATCATGAGCGACACATTCATCATCGTGGGCGGGGGACACGCCGGCGTGCGGGCGATCGACTGCCTGCGCCGCGCGGATTTCGACGGACGGATCGAGCTGGTGAGCGCCGATCCGCACCTGCCCGACCACCGGCCGCCGCTGTGCAAAAAGTTCCTGCGCGGCCAGACCCCGCTGGAGCGCATGTACCTGCGGCATGAGCCGCATTTCGCGCGCCACAACGCGGTGCTGCGCCTGGGCACGCAGGTCGAAGCCATCGACCCGGAGGCCAGGGCGGTGCAGCTCGCCGGCGGCGAGAACCTGTCGTACGACAAGCTGCTCCTGTGCCTGGGAGCCCGTGCGCGCCGGCTCGACGTGCCCGGGTCCGGACTGCAGGGTGTTCACTACCTCAGAAGCTACGACGACGCGGCGGCGATCCAGGCGGGGTTCACCGCCGGCAGGCGCCTGGTCGTGGTCGGTGCCGGCTACATCGGCCTGGAACTTGCCGCGACCGCATGCGAGCTGGGGCTCTCGGTGACGGTGCTGGAGCTCGCCGAGCGAGCGCTCGCGCGTGTCGTCGCCCCGGTGGTGTCGGCGTTCTTCGCGCGCCGCCACGCCCAGGCCGGCGTCGAGCTGGTCTGCAACGCTCGGGTGCGCGAGTTCAGGGGCGCGGCGCGAGTCCGGTCGGTGGTGACGGCGGACGGGCGGGAGTTTCCAGCCGAACTCGTCGTGGTGGGCGTGGGCAACCAGCCCGAGACCGCGCTCGCGCAGGCTGCGGGCCTCGCCTGCGAGAACGGCATCCTGGTCGACGCGCACTGCCGCACCTCCGACCCCGACATCTATGCCGCGGGCGACTGCACCCGGCACCCGAGCGTGCACTTCGGCGGCAAGGTCAGACTCGAATCAGTGGACAACGCACTGGAGCAGGCGCGCGTGGCGGCGGCGAACATGTGCGGGCAGCCATTGCGCCACGCCCACGTGCCCTGGTTCTGGTCGGACCAGTACGACATCAAGCTGCAGATCGCCGGCCTATCGGGCGGCCACGACCAGCTCGTCGTGCGCGGCGACCCCGCAGGCAGCGGCTTCTCGGTCTGGTACCTGCGGCGCGCGGAGGTCCTTTCGGTGGAAGCGGTCAACCGGCCGGCGGACTTCATGCAGGGCGGCAAGTGGATCGCCGAGCGCAGGCGGGTGGATCCGGCGCGGCTCGGCGATCCCGGGGTGGCGCTGGCTGCCGTGTGAACGCGCGGGCCCGCGGCCCGCGCGGCGAGCCGTGCGGCTGCGCGCGAAACGACGTAATCTCCGGCGCGATTGCCCGAAAGCGGCCCGGCAGCCGCCTGGCCGTGTTCCACGCGCCCAAGGAGGAGTCGGTGAAGACCGGGATCGCTTTTCCAAAGACGATGGCCGGCGCCGCCATGGCGGCGTGCCTCGCATTCGTGCCCGCGACCTCGGGCGCCCAGAGCGCGGCCGGGATCCGCATGGGCAGCACCGACATCGCCGGGGTGGTGAGCGGCCCGAAGGGGCCCGAGGCGGGTGTCTGGGTGATCGCCGAGACCTCCGACCTGCCCACCCGTTTCGCCCGCATCGTGGTGACCGACGAGCGCGGGCGCTACCTCATTCCGGACCTGCCGCTCGCCAACTACAGCGTGTGGGTACGCGGCTACGGCCTGGTGGACTCCCCGAAGCTGCGCGCCAAGCCCGGGCAGGCGCTCAACCACAGGGCGGTCCCGGCGCCCACGCCCGCGGCCGCGGCGCACTATTACCCGGCGATCTACTGGTACTCGATGCTGAAGATCCCGCCGGCGCGCGACTTCGGCGGCTCCAGCGATATCCCGAAGAACGTCACCCAGGGCGAATGGCTGCGGCAGATGAACAACGTCGACTGCATCGGCTGCCACCAGCTGGGCCAGGAGTCCACGCGCACCATCCCCGCGCAGCTGGGAACGTTCGAATCCGGCCGCTTCGCCTGGATGCGCCGCATGCAGTCGGGCCAGTCCGGAGAATCGATGACGGCCACCATCGCGGGACGCTTCGGCGGCGCGCCCTACCGTTACTTCGGCGACTGGACCGACCGCATCGCCAAGGGCGAACTGCCCAGGGCGAAGCCGCCGCGCCCGCAGGGCGTCGAGCGCAACATCGTCGTCACTTCCTGGGAGTGGAGCAGCGACAGGCACTACCTGCACGACCTGATCGCCTCGGACCGGCGCAACCCCACCGTCAACGCCTACGGTCCGCTGTTCGGATCGCCCGAGTACTCCACCGACAACATGCCGATCCTCGACCCGAAGACGCACAAGGTGACGGTGTTCAGGATGCCGGTGCGGGATCCGTCCATGCCGGAATCGCTCGGGCCCGGTCATGCCGCGGGGCTCTCCCCGCTTCAGCCCTCGGCGTACTGGGGCGAGGAGAAGATCTGGGATACGCGCGCGAACAACCATAACGCCATGTTCGACGCCAAGGGCCGCGTGTGGCTCAGCGCCTCGGTGCGCGGGCGTGGCAACCCGGCTTTCTGCAAGAAGGGCTCGGACCATCCCTCGGCGAAGGTCCTGCCGCTGGAGTTCTCGGGGCGCCAGATCGCCGTGCTGGATCCCGGGACCATGAGGTACACGTTCGTCGACACCTGCTTCGGAACGCACCACCTGCAGTTCGGCTACGACTCGAACGAAACGCTCTGGCTCTCCGGCACCGGCCCGGTGGCGGGCTGGATCAACACCCGGCTGTTCGAGGAGACCGGTGATGCCGCCCGGTCGCAGGGCTGGTCGCCGTTCGTGCTCGATACCAACGGCAACGGGCGGCGCGACGAGTACGTCGAACCCAACCAGCCGCTCGAGGCGGCGAAGGACAAGCGCATCGTTCCCGGCTCAGGTCCGTACGCGGTGATGCCCCATCCCACCGACGGCTCGGTCTGGTACACCGTCGGCGTGTTCGGCGGCGCGGCGGGCGTGCTGCGCTTTGATCCGGCCACCGGACTTTCGGAAATGTACGAGGTGCCCAGGCAGGCCCTCGGAATCCGCGGCGGAGACATCGACAAGAACGGCGTCGTCTGGGCCTCGCTCTCGAACGGGCATCTCGGCAGCTTCGACCGCCGCAAGTGCAAGGCTCCACTCAACGGGCCGAAGGCGACCGGCGCTCACTGCCCCGAGGGCTGGACCCTGTACCGCTACCCGGGACCGGGCTTCGAGGGATTCGCCCAGAACAGCGCCGAGGGAAGCTACTACTCCTGGGTGGACCAGCACAACACCTTCGGGCTGGGCGAGAACGTCCCGATGTCCACCGCCAACCTCAACGACGGCTTCGTGGCGTTGAAGGACGGCAAGATGGTCGTGATCCGCATCCCGTATCCGCTGGGCTTCTATGCCAAGGGTTTCGACGGGCGCATCGACGACCCCAACGCCGGCTGGAAGGGACGCGGACTGTGGAGCACCAGCGGCGATCGCGCCCCGTGGCTGATGGAGGGCGGCAAGGGCGCGAAGCCGCGCGCGGTGCACATCCAGTTGCGGCCGCACCCGCTGGCGCAGTGAGCGAGCCGCGGGAGCGTGGCTCGCCGGGAGATCGACAGCCGTCGAACGAGCGCGGTGATCCGCGCGCGGGCGGGCGTCGTGCCGCCGGCCAGGGTTTCACGCGGCACCTGATCGGCGAAATCCGGCGGCTGGTCGTGGGGCCGCTGCCCGGCGAGGTCGTCGAGGTCGCACGCCAGTCCGTGCTCGACTGGCTGGGCGGGGCGATCGCGGGCGCCGATCAGCCGCTGGTGGTGGCGCTGCGCGAGGAGATCGCCGCCCAGGGGGGCAATCCGCTCTCCACCCTGGTGGTGCACGGCGAGCGCACCTCGCCCGCTTTCGCGGCGCTCGCCAACGGCGCGGCGGCCGATGCCCTGGACTATTCGGATGCCCATAGCGCCATGCGCGGCCACACCACGCCCGCGGTGGTCGGCGCCGCGCTGGCGCTCGCCGAGGCGCGCGGTGCGGGCGGCGCGGCGCTGCTGCGCGCGATCGTCGCCGGCGTCGAGACCGAGTGCCGCGTGGGCCTCGCCGCCCATCCGCTGGCGCCGGGACTGCATCCGACCGGCAACCTTGCGCCCTTCGGCGCGGCCGCGGCCTGCGCGCTGCTCCTTCGGCTGGAGCAAGCACAGTGGGCCCACGCGCTGGGCATCGCCGCGACCCAGGCGGCCGGCCTGCTCGCATCCGGCGGCACCATGGCCAAGCCGCTGCACTCGGGCAAGGCGGCGATGAACGGGCTGCTCGCGGCCGGCCTTGCCGCGCGCGGTTTCCTCTCGAGGCCGGATGCGATCGAGGCGCCGCAGGGCTTTCTCGCCACGCACGCGCGCGAGCCGGCCGGCCCCGCGCTGCAGGCTGCGGCCGGGCGTTACCTCATCCTGGACACCCACTTCAAGCGCCACGCCGCCTGCATGCTGACGCATGCGTCCATCGAGAACATGCTGAAGCTGAAGAACGACCACGGGGCCGGTCCCGCCGACGTAAGGGCGATCGAACTTCAGGTGCCGCCCGGGCACCTCGCGGTGTGCAATATCGCCGAGCCGCTCACCGGGCTGGAGGCAAAGTTCAGCCTGCGCGCGAGCGCGGCGATGGCGCTGCTGGGCGACGATACCGGCAGCATCGCGGCGTTCAACGACGCCCGCGCGCGGCATCCGGAAGTGCGTGCCCTGGGCGCGAAAGTCCGGGTGACCACACGGGACGACCTGCCGCCCGGCGGCGGGATCGCGGTGGTGGACCTCGGCGACGGACGGCGGCTGACCCTGTCCACCGATACCTACAAGCCGATGGACGACCTCCGGGCGCAGCGCGCGCAGGTGGAGCGCAAGTTCATGGCGCTGGCGGCGCCGGTGCTGGGGGCCGCGCGGGCCGGACGCTTGCGGGACCTGGTATCGGCCCTGCAGGGCTCGGCTTCGGTGGCGGGCTTGATGGGCGAGGCAAGGCGTCTGCCGGCGCGATAGGGTCGCATGGTTTGCCCGCTGCGCAGCGCGCACG
>JADLDQ010000015.1 GCA_020846575.1 Burkholderiales bacterium | reverse complement strand
TTGCGGGTCACGCCGGGGGTATCGGCCATCACGCGCTCCGGGGGCAGGCGCTTCTGTCCGGACGCGACATGGACCTGCAGGTACTTGCGCAGGCGCCTGGAGAGATCGAACTGGGCGGGAGTGATAGCGGCCCGATTTTCACCCATTGCACGGCCGCAGCAAAATCGGTAACGTATCCGCGCGCCACACTTTCGATTCGAGGAGGAAATGGTGAGACAGTTCAATAGTTTTCTGGGACCGCTCGCCGCCGGGCTCGGGCTGACGCTGGCCGCCGCCAGCCCGTTGCAGGCTGCTGAATTCACGATGAAGTTCGGCTTCGGCACTGCGAACGACATCCAGCATTTCTGGGCGAACACGTACAAGGAGGAGGTCGAGAAGCGCAGCGGCGGGCGCATCGAGGTGAAGATCTTCCCGCGCGCGCAGCTCGGCACCGGGCCGTCGATGACGCAGGCTACCCAGACGGGCAGCCTCGAGGCCTACACCTCGCCGACCGATTTCTTCGCCGGCATCGACCCGCGCTTCGGCGTCTTCGCGATCCCCTTCATGTTCAACGGGCAGGAGCACGCGAGCAGGGTGATCAACGACCCGGAGATGAACAAGGAGATCCTCGCACTGGCGCGCGACAAGGGCCTGCGCGGGGTATCGGTCTACACGTTCTCGCCCTCGCACTATTTCGCGCGCACGCCGATCCGCACGCTCGACGACTTCAAGGGCAAGAAGCTGCGCGTGAACGCCACGCCGGCCGAGCGCGAACGGATGCGGCTGCTCGGCGCCTCGGCGGTGCCGATGGACCTGGCCGAGGTGATCCCCGGGATCCGGCAGGGCACGATCGACGGCACCATGAGCGGCACGGCCGTCTACGTCAACTTCAAGTTCATCGATCTGGGCAAGGTGATCACGCAGACCAATGACACGATGATCGTGTCGATCGGCTTCCTGAGCAACGTCTGGCTCGAGAAGCTGCCCCCCGACCTGCGCCGGATGGTGATCGAGGTGGGCGAGAAGATGCAGCCGCGGCTGGCGACGCGCGCCAAGGCGATCGAGGACGACATGATCGGCCGCTGGAAGAGCGCGGGCGGCCAGATCGTGCAGTACTCCAGGCCCGAGCTGGATCGCCTGCGCAAGACAGTGGAGTCCGTGGGCGAGACGGTGACCAAGGACAACCCGGCGGTGCACGCCTTCTACCGCCGGATGAAGGCGGTCGGGGAGAAGTATTAGCGCCACCGGACGGCGTCCACTCGCGGACGCCGTCTTCGACCGCTGGCCGAGCGCGCTGCTCGGCTGGCTGATGCTGGCGGCCGTCGCCCTCAACCTGGCGAACATCATCGGCCGGTACGTCTTCGGCTGGGCCATCGTCTGGACCGAGGTGATCCTGGTGGTGTGGCTCGGCTGGAGCGTGTTCATCGGCGTCATGATCGTGACCTATCGCAACCAGCATCTCGCCATGGACCTGTTCTCGGCGAGCCTGCGTGGCTGGCCGCGCGCGCTGAACAATGCGCTCATGTTCGCCGTGCTCGCCGGCTGCCTCGGCTACGCGGCCTTCCAGTCCTCGAAGGTCGTGATGCTCATGCTCAAGACCGGGCAGGCGCACCCGAGCATCGGCCACCCGCTGTGGGTGCCGAACCTCGCGATCCTGGCCGGCCTCGCGCTGTCGCTGTGCGCGCTGCTTGCGTCCGTCCGCGCCTATATCGCCGGGCGGCGCTGACCGAATGTCGGGGTTGCAGTGGACGCTGGCCGCGCTGCCGATCGCGCTCCTGGTGCTCGGCTATCCGTTCTTCGTCATCCTGCTGGCCGCCGCCAGCGTGACGCTCATCTTCGTGCTCGGCATGCCCGCCGAGCTGATCCACACGCAGATCTACGCCGCCCTCGACAAGTACGCGCTGATCGCGATCCCGTTCTTCGTTTTCGCCGGCGACCTGATGGCGCGCGGCGGCATCTCGCAGCGCCTGGTGCGCTGGGTCGCCTCGATGATCGGCGGCGTGCGTGGCTACCTGCCGCAGACCGCGCTCGGCACCACAGTGGTGTTCAGCGCGATCTCCGGCTCGACCACCGCCGCGGTCGCCGCGGTCGGCAGCATGACCTACGGGCGCCTGCGCCAGGCCGGCTACAGCGAGCGCTTCTCATCGGGCCTCATCGTCTCTGCCGCCGCGATCGACAACCTGATCCCGCCCTCGGTGGGGTTCATCCTGTACAGCGTCGCCGCCGAGACCTCGCTGCTGCGCCTTTTCACCGCCGGGATCGTGCCGGGCATCGTGCTGGGAGGCGCCTTCGCGCTCTACATCTACGCCTATACGGTGGCGCGGGGCGAGCGGCCGCAGCAGCGCTTCGCGCTCAGGGAGTTCCTCGCCGCGACGCGCGACGGCGTCTGGTCGATCCTCGCGCCGGTGGTGGTGCTGGGCGGCCTCTATGCCGGCGTGTTCTCGCCGACGGAGGCGGCCGGGATCGCGTGCGTCTACGCGCTGATCATCGCCGGCCTCGTCTACCGCGAGATGAGCTGGCGCGAGATCGTCGAATCCGCGTCGCGCACAGCGGTGCTTACGGCGCAGATCTTCATCATCGTCGCGTTCTCCGGCGTGTACTCGTGGCTGCTCACCGTCAGCGGCACTTCGGAGGCCGTCACCCAGGTGATCAACGGCCTCAATGCGCCGCCATGGGCGATCCTGCTCGCGATCAACGTCTTTCTGCTCGTGGTCGGAACCTGCATCGATACGGCCTCGGCCATTCTGGTGCTCACGCCGCTGCTGGTGCCCATTGGCATCGCGATCGGCATCGACCCGGTCCATTTCGGGGTCATCCTGGTGATGAACCTGAGCCTGGGCACCTTCACGCCACCGTTCGGGCTCAACCTGTTCATGGCGCAGGCGGTATTCAGGGCGAACCTGCGCGAGATGTACCTCGGCATCGTGCCGTTCTTCCTCGTCAGCCTGGTCGCGCTGCAGCTTGTGACCTACATTCCCTGGCTCTCTCTCTGGGCTTTCGCCAAACCATGATGACCGGCACCTGCCGCCCGTCCAGGACACTCGTTGTGGTGCTCTCGACCTTCCTCCTGAGGGAGGAATTTCCTTCCCGTCCGCGTCGCACAATGCGAGCGTCTGCGGCCGGATCCGTGCCGGTGAGCGGCGGGTTGGTGCCACAATCGGACCTGCGGCGGCGTCAAGGAGGTTCGTGCGAGGGGCGTTATGGCAAATAACCGTGCACGCGCGCACCATGTCGGTGCGCAGCTCGAGGCGGGCATGGTGGGCGTCAATCACACGGGCGTGTCGACGCCGGAGGCGCCGTTCGGCGGCGTGAAGGGCAGCGGCTACGGCAGCGAAAGCGGCGCCGAAGGGTTGCTCGGATCCACCGATGTGAAGCTGGTGAGTTTCTCGCGATGAGGGCCCGGAGTTTCCAACGGCGAGCGCAGGGAACGCAGGACGGAAGAAAATAGAGCAGCCGGAAAAGCGATGAGCAGGACGACCGCATTCTTTCATGACGAACGCTGCCTGTGGCACAGCACCGGCGTGCATTCACTGGTGCTGCCGATCGGCGGTTGGGTGCAGCCGCCGGCGGGCGGCGGCCATGCTGAATCGCCCGAGAGCAAGCGTCGCTTCCTCTCGCTGATGGAGGTTTCTGGTTTGTACTCGAAGCTCGACGTGCGCAGCGGGCCGATGGCGACGGAGGACGATCTGCGGCGCGTGCATCCAGATGACTACCTGCTTCGCTTCAAGCAGGCGAGCGATGCGGGCGGCGGCGATCTCGGCGTTCAGGCGCCGTTCGGCCGCGGCAGCTATGAGATCGCAAAGCTGTCGGTGGGCCTCGTCTGCGCGGCAATCGATTCGGTGCTGCGCGGGACGCATCGCAATGCGTACGCGATGTCGCGTCCGCCCGGGCATCATTGTCTACCCGATCAGCCGATGGGATTCTGTCTGTTCGCGAACGTAGCCGTGGCGGTCGAAGCGGCGAAGGCGAAGCACGGACTGTCGCGCATCGCCATCCTCGACTGGGACGTGCACCACGGCAACGGCACGCAGGCGGTTTTCTATGAGCGCCCTGACGTGCTCACGCTGTCGATCCATCAGGATCGCTGCTTTCCGTTCGGCTACAGCGGCGCGCAAGAGCGCGGTGCGGGCAAGGGTCTCGGCTACAACTACAACATCCCGATGCAGGCAGGCGGCGGCGATGCGTCCTATCGCGACGCGTTCGAGCGCATCATCGTGCCGGCGCTCGATCGCTATCGCCCCGAGCTGATCGTGATCGCGAGCGGCCTTGATGCAAATGGCTTCGACCCGCTCGCGCGGATGCAGCTGCACAGCGAATCCTTCCGCTGGATGACGCAGATGATGATGCAGGTCGCCGATCGCCACTGCGGAGGCAAGCTCGTGCTTGCGCACGAAGGCGGCTACGCAGAGAGCTACGTGCCGTTCTGCGGCCACGCCATCATGGAAGCGCTGTCCGGTGAACGCACGGCGGTCGAAGACCCGGCCCTCGGCGCTTTCATCGCCCAGCAACCGGACGAGCGCTTCGAGCGCTTTCAGCGCGCACTGATCGACGAGCTGGCCGCCAACTTCGGTCTCAATTGATCGCTGAGGGATAGGAATTTCCTTCCCGTCTGCGTCGCACAATGCGAGCGTCTGCGGCCGGATCCGTGCCGGTGAGCGGCGGGTTGGCGCCACAATCGGTCCCGCGGCGCCGTCAAGGAGGCTCGCGCGAGGGGCGTTATGGCAGATAGGCGATGATCCTGGTGCACGTGCGGTATCCCCGCGTGGCTCGCGCCGCTGATTCCCTGGATGATCGTCGCGAGCGGCCTGATCGAGGGCATGGGCCTGCTCGGCCTGCTCCTCGCCTGGCTGCCGGGCGCAGGGCCGATGGTGCCAACGCTGCCGCTCGCCGGGCTCGCGCTCGTTGCGCTGAACGCGGCGTTGTGGGTCGCATACCGCGCAAGCGCGGTGCGCCGGGGCAGCGGCCCACGCGCGCGGCGGGCCATCGCCCGCGCCAGCCTGCTCCTGCCTGCGATCGGGCACATCGTGCCAGCTCTGCTCTTCGCGCTCGCGCTCGCGAACCCCTCGGCGGCGAATGTCTTCAAGGCGGTTCCTTCGAGTTCGCGGGCGCTACGACCAGTTCAACCGCTCGAGTATCTCGCGGCCCATCACCCAGTCCTTGTCGCTCTCCGACAGGAATTTCAGCTCCTCGGTGAAATGGGTGACGCGCTGGCGGTAGCTCCCGCGGTGGTAGGACAGGGTGAGGTACGGATAAACGAAGACTCGCTCGGCGCGCGCCGGGCTCCGGTCGAGCAGGGCAGGGTGCACGAGGCGGTCGTAGACCACGACCTCGGCGAGGCCCAGCACGTCCCGGCCGCGGATGGTGAGCAGGCCGGGGTCCCCCGGTCCCGCGCCGACGAGGTAGACCTTTGCGACTCGGCCGCCGGCCACGAGCTCGCGTGCCAGGCGCTCGGCCCCGGCGCGGTCGCCGCGGCGAACGAGATCCAGCACATCCGAGTCCACCACCCAGTACCAGGTGCGCGCCTTGCCCGCGATGTCCGGCTCGCGCGCCGCGATCCCTTCACGGAGCGTGGCCAGCAGCGTGAGCAGCGCGTCGTACTCCGGGCCGATCCACGACGCGATCCGGTCGCGGAGCCGCGAGGCAAACGCGGGTGCGCGGCCCGAGGTGGACACGGTGATGGTGAGATCGCCCTGCCGGTGCACCGCGGGCGCGATGAACGTGCAGTGTGGCACGTCATCCACCGCGTTCACGGGAATCCGGAGCGACTCTGCCTCCCGGAAGACCGCGTGGTTGACGTCGCGATCGTCCGTAGCCGCGATCGCCAGGAACGCCCCGGCCAGGTCGCCGCCGCGGTAGCCGCGCCAGAGCACTTCGACGGAGCCCTCGTCCTTCAGGTCGTCGAGGCCGGGCGCGGTGTCAGGGGTGATCACGGTGATCACGGCGCCCGCCTTGATCAGTTCCCGGACCTTGTGCTGGGCGACCGTGCCGCCGCCGACCACCACCACGCGCCGGCCGCGCAGGTCGAGATGCACGGGGTAATACACACTCATCGCCGCCTCCAGGAAACGAAAACGGCCGCTCGGGGTGAGCGGCCGGACAAGATCGGAACGAGTCGTCGCGTTGCTTAACGCGTGGTTACCGGCAGACCCCCGTCTTCCCCGGGCGCTCGCTGGCGCTGGGACACAGAGAGAAACAACAGAGACAGGCCTGGCGGTTCAGCATCGTCCCGGCAAGTTAAGAGGAGGGCGGGGGAGAGGGACGGATAAGGAAATCAATCCCGCACTCTGCGGCGCCGATGGCGCGTGGCGAGCGGTGCGGGGCTGCACAACAGCCGCACTTCGCGCGTTATGACAAATTGGGCTATGGTGGCCTGGGGCGCAGAGAATGGGAGGGCGCCGGATTAGCGGTAAATTAATTTCGCGCATGAGGGCGCGGTCGGCCCGGATGGCGAGCGTTTCCTTCCAGCTTTCAAACTCATCGGGACTGATCAGCACTGCGGCCGGGCGGCCGTTGCGGGTGATAACGACCTTCGCGCCGCGGCGTTCGACCTGCTCGACGAGGCCGCTCAACTTCGCCTTGGCTTCGGACAGGGACAGGGTCTTCATTTCACGCCTCACTCGGGCCGCGGCACCTTCCAGCGTGGACACTTTCAGAAGCAATTCGCGAACGCGCGCCCGTGACGGGTGCGGTAGATGCCGAAATCCAATCGGTCCAGGGTCGCGATATCGGTCACCCCCAAGCGCTCGGCAACAACGATCAACGATGCGTCGGCCAGATCGGAAGCGGGGTATTTCGCCAGGATCTGCCCCATTCGCGGCACATCACCCAGGCCTAGCTCGATGACTGCATCGGCGCCGCGCTCCAGACCCTGCAGCAATGCAAGGCGCCCGCGCTCGTGTAGAAAGTGTGCCGCCTCCGTGAGGACCGGCCAGGTCGTGAACAGTTCAGATGTACAAGCA
>JADLDQ010000410.1 GCA_020846575.1 Burkholderiales bacterium | reverse complement strand
CGGCGCCGAGGAGCTCGCCGAGTCCCCATTCCTCCGTGAGCAGCCGTCCCGCGAGGATCCACGCACGAAACGAGTGTTGCCTCGCGAGGCAACACGCGTGGCCCGGGTCGGACCGGACGGCCCGCAGTGCGCTCTAAGTACCGCCGTCCACGATTCGAAAGCGTCGCTCCAGACGCCGTGGGGACAGGCGATGAAGCAGGCGCTCCAGCCCCTCGATCGCGCTGGCAAGTTGCTGACGCGTCTGCTCGCCGACCGCCGGGTCCCTCGCGGCCGCCTCCTCGATGCCCTCGAGCCAACGCCCCTCGCCGCTGGAGATCCGCTCGAGCAGGCGCGTCGTCCGTACGTACCGCGGCACCCTGGCACGCGCCGGGCTGGGAGAGATCCTCCTGCGGCGTTGAACCTCCTCCACCAGCTCGCGCACGGACCACCTGCCCGCATCGGCTTCGAGGAGCACGGCCTTCCGATCCTCGTCGGGCAGAGCCAGCACGACGCGCACGTGCGTGGGGGTGATGCTGTTCCAGACCTGGTCCGGTCCGAACTGCAGCAGGAGCAGGTGCGTCTGCACGCTCCGGCAGATCGCCGTCGCGTTCATCCCGGCGTTGGCCTCCAGACGTTCCCGCCGCCGCGACCTCCGACTGCCGCACTCCCGCCGTCGCGTGGGACCAGACCCTCGACCGGCTCGCCCACCGTCTCCGCGCCGTCGCGCTCCGCGTGCTCGGCGACGAGCACGAAGCCGAGGACGCCGTCCAGGACGCTCTGCTGCTCGCCTGGCGCAGTTCCGCGTCGCTTCGGGATCCCCGTGCCTTCGAGGCGTGGATCATCCGCATCGCCAGGAACGCCGCCGTGTGCCGGCTCAGGGCGCACATCCGCCGCCGTGCGGCGGCACGGGCGCTGCGCTGCCGAGCACGTCAGTTCCCCGCGCTTCACGGAGCCACGTCGGCCGAAGTCGGCGCCGCGTACGCGGAGGCACGGGAGTTCCTGCCCGCGACGCTCCGCCGCACCCTCGACCAGAACCTCGCCGGCCTCTCGGTCGCCGAGAT
>JADLDQ010000014.1 GCA_020846575.1 Burkholderiales bacterium | reverse complement strand
GGCATCGACTGGTGCAGCAGGAAATCGATGCCCTTGTACGTGGTCTCGCGCTCGCGGAACTTGAGCACGATGGTCCTGTCCTCGGAGCCGTCGATCTGCTCCGGTTTCAACGAATTCAGGAACTCGACGCTTTTCTCGACCCGGGCGATCAGCTCGGCGAGGCTGTGCTCGTTCGCTTCGATCGCCGGCGGCTCCATGCCCACGAGGCGCGCGCCGCCGCTTCGCGCATGGTCGGTCGCCGCCTGCACCTGCCTGGCGAAGTGGAACATGTCGGGGTAGAAGCGGTAGGCGAGCAGCGTCGTCTCGTCGTACTTCTTCTCGGCGTACAGGGCTTGCGCCTTCTTCAGGCAGCCGGCCAGGCCGTTCAGCCGGCGCACGTATGCGGGCACGGATATCTGGTACATGGAAGGCATCGAATAGTCTCCTGGTTAGAGTTCCGGTGTCTTGGACCGGCACGCGGGCGCGCCGGTATCAGGGGGCCATATGATAGCCAAAGCGGCCCGGCGGCAGGCGCCTCGGGCTGCGCCCGAAGCGCCTGCCCGCACCGGTACCGTGTCGCCGCGCGTCTATCGAAACGAGAAAGGCGCGCCGATCGGCACGAGAAGACAATAGAACCGAAGTCGCAGCGGCTCCGGGCGCGGCTTCGCGCCATGGCAGGCCAGGCGCCGGTCACCGCTCGCGCGCCGGCTCCTCGCCGGCGTTCAGGGACTTCATCACCTTCGCCAGGGCGGCGCTAAGGCGCTCGACCTGCTTGCGGGTCTCGACCATGCGGAAGATGCGCAGCAGAAGCGGCGGTTGGGCGACCACGTAGGCGGCCCACTGCGTCATGGCCTGGTCGCGGGCCCCGCATTCGATGCGCAGGTTGTAGGACTCGGAGCGAAGCAGCACCGACCAGCCGAAGTCCTCGGCGCGCAGCCCGCTCACCGTGATGCCGCGTGCGCGCAATTCTTCGGCGAGCCAGTCGGCGAACGCGCGCTCGGGCGCGGGCGGCGCTTCGCCCTCCTCGGGCCGGGCCGCGTGGAAGCGGTTGCTGGTCGCGAACTGCGTGGGTCCGATCATGATCCTGGTGGTGTCGCGGCGGGGCGCGCCCTGGTCTTGGGTCCGGATGAAGGCTCGCCTGCAGGCGTTGCGGTGGTTGGCCACGAGGAACGTGACTTGTCCGCCACAGGGGCTGACGATACCCGAGTTCGACCGCGTCAACCCGGCGCCCCATGCGCGGGGCGCGCCGCAATTTCCCGGCGCGACGCCTCCGCTGCCGCCCCTGGTGATGGGGCGGCGGCGCTCGTGCGCCTGACCCAGTCGCGATGCCGGCAGGTGCGGGCCGAGGACGGGTTCATATCCCGCGTGCCCTCGATGGCCGCCGAGCGTATCCTTGGGCGGCTCAAGCGAATCCAAGGAGGCCCGAGCCCATGCGCGCGATCAACTCGCACTTCCACTGGTACCCGAAGTCGGTGTTCGAGGCCCTGTGCCGGCGCACCGCCGCGCCGCGCGCGAGCCGCGATCCACGCGGCGGCTACCAGGTCACCCCGCACGAGGGCGTGACGCGCTGCGACACCTGGGACGAGTGGTTCGACCTCGAGGCCAGGCTCGATCACATGGACAAGGCGGCCCAGGGCGCGGGCATCGAGGGCGATTTCGGCGTGGTCTGCACCACCGGCCCCGGCGGGGCGTTCTTCTCGGAGACCGACGCGGCCTCGGGCTACGACTACGCGCAGATGTGGAACGACGAGATCGCCGCCGCCTGCCGGCGCTACCCCGGCAAGGTGTGGGGCTCGGGCGTGGCGCCGATGCAGGACCCCAGGCGCTGCGTGGACGAGCTGCAGCGGGCGATGAGTCTCGGCCTGGTGGGCGTCAACGTGCCGAGCACCATTGGCGCCCACGGCCGGACGCGCATCGACGACGCTTCGCTCGCCGAGTTCTATGCCGCGGCCGAGAAGCTCGGGGCGGTGCTCTTCCTGCATCCGACCGACGTGGTGTTCCCGGCGATCTGCGACGGCTACGACGGCGCGCTCTACAACTCGCTCGGCAAGGTGATCGAGGTGAGCATCGCCGCCTACCGGCTGGTGCTCTCCGGGATCATGGAGCGGCACCCGGGCCTCAAGGTGTACGTCTCCCACACCGGCGGGGCGCTGCCCTACCAGGCCGGCCGCATGGACAAGAACTCCAGGGCCGCGAAGCTGCCGGAGGATCCGAGCGTGTACCTTCGCCGCATGTACACCGACACCGTGCAGCCGCACGCGCCGGGTCTGAAGTTCGCGATCGACTTCTACGGCATCGACCACGTGATGTACGGCGACGATTACCCCTGCTGGAACGCGCCGGCGGCGCTCAGGATCTTCAACGAGATCGGTCTGTCCAGGCAGGACCGGCAGAAGATCCTCGGCGACAACGCGCGGCGCATCTTGAACCTGAAGGAGCCCGCAAGGCAGGTGGTCGCCGCCTGAGCGCCGGGACATGAACGCTCGGCGCTCGATGCGGGGGCTGCTCGCGAAGGACGGCCCGCTCGTCCTCATGGGGGCTCACGACGCCCTGTCGGCCAGGCTGATCGAGCGTGCCGGGTTCGACGCCTACATGATCGGGGGCTTTCCCCTGGTGGGCGCGCGCTACGGTGTGCCGGACATCGGCCTCAAGGGTCTGGGCGAGATCGCCGCGGGCATGCGCGACATCATGAGCGCGGTGAGCCTGCCGGTGCTGGTGGACATCGACGACGGCTACGGCGACGTGAAGAACGTCGTGCACACCGTGCACGTCTACGAACGCATGGGCGCCGGCGCCCTGATGATCGAGGACCAGCGCTGGCCCAAGCGCTGCGGCCACATGGCGGGGAAGACCGTGGTGCCGCTCGAGGAGATGGAAGCGAAACTGCGCGCGGCGCTCGCCGAGCGCCTCGACCCGCAGACCTTCATCTGGGCCCGCACCGACGCCCGCAGCCCGCTCGGCCTGGACGAGGCGCTGCGGCGGGCGGAGCGCTACCTCGCGCTCGGTGCGGACGGCATCTTCATCGAGGCGCCGCGCTCGGTCGAGGAGCTGGAACGCATCGGCAAGGCCTTCGGCAATGTGCCGCAGATCGCCAATCCCCTGGAAGGCGGCGTCACCCCGCTGCTCAAGCCCGCGGACCTGTACGCGCTGGGATTCAAGGTAATCGGCTACGGGACCAACCTGCTCATGCGGGTGGCGAGGACCATGGAGCTGGCGCTGGCGGACATCCGGGACGGCAAGTTCGCGCTCATGGGGACGGGAATCGGGCTGGCGGAGTACCTGAAGCTGCTGGGGTACGAGGACTGGGCGAGAATCGACGAGCGCTACGGGCACGGGAGCGTCAGGACGGATCGCGACGATGCTCGCCCAGGTGAGCTGCAAGGTCAACGGCGAGCTTGATCGCGACGACGGCGAGCAGCAGCGGTCCGGACCTGCCGAACATCGAGACGATGACGCCCGCGAGCAGCGCCATGCCCATCACGGGTGCGGCGCGCCGGTACAGCTCGCGCGCCAGGCTCTCGGTGTCCCGGCCCAGGTATTCCCGCCGGCCCAGGAAGTTGATGCGGAAGGACACGCCGTGGCTGGCGAGGAAAGCGACCAGAGCGGGCGACAGACTCCAGGCGAGTCCCGCGTAGTCCTGCGGTTGATAGCTGCCCGTCACGAGCTTGTTCACCTCGTGCTCGGTCAGCAGGATGAGTCCGAGGCAAAAGAGCATGAAGAAGCCGTAATGGATCAGGAGGAACGGCCCCAGCAGCAGGATGCGAAGCCGCGCCACCACGCCGATCTTGAGCAGGGTATAGAGACCTGTCACCACGCACTCGCCCCAGTACAGCAGCAGCACGTCGCCGATGTTCCAGCCCAGGAACAGCACGCCCGCCATCGGTACGACGTTGGCCGCGATCAGGACCAGGGCCGAAGGCGATTTCAGAGTGACCGGGATCGCGCCGGCGTCGCGAGCGTTGCTCATTGGCGTGCGCGCTTCGATTCGAGATACGCCTGCCGGTAACTTCTCCATCGGCGCGCGAATGCGCAGCGCAGGCCCCAGATCCCGGTGCAGCGCGCTCTCCTGCGCGCGCACCGGGTAGCGCCGTTCGGCGCCGGCATGCGCGCAGGCACGTCGGCTCGCGAGTCCTTGCGCGACGGGCGCCCGCCGGCGGTTCGTCCCGGCGCGCCTACTCGTACCCCGGCGCCACGTTCACGTCCACCAGGCACACGTTCCCGGCGCGCACCGACTCCAGGCCCTTCTCGATCGCCTCGACGAGGTCCTTCTCGGTCTTCACCGGGCCGATGCCCACCGCGCCCTGCGAGCGCGCCATCATGGCGAGGTCCAGCGCCGGGTCGACCAGGCGCTGGCCGATCCACTTGTTCTCCAGCGGCCGGGAGCGGGTCTTGGCGACGTTGGCCTGGTGCACCTCGTCGTTGTAGTAGCCGCGGTTGTTGCTGATGATCATGAGGCAGGGGATCTTGTAGTGCACCGCGGTCCATACCGAGGTGGCGCCCATCAGGAAGTCGCCGTCGCCGAGGATCGCCGCGGTCATGCGCTTGCCGCCGCGCAGCGCGAGCGCGTTGCCGATGGTGGTGGCGGGACCGGCGCCCAGGCCGCCGCCGCCGTCGCCGCCCATGTAGTCCAGGGGGTGGCTGAACTGGCGGTAGCGGTTGTTCCAGCCGATGGGCACGCGCGTGAGGCATACCGCCTCACCCCGGGTCGCGCGGTTGAACGCCTGGGCGATGTCGTAGATGCACAGCTCTTCGGTGTTCGGGCGCGCGGCCGGCTCTTCCTGCGGCGCGGGGGCGCGCTCGGCGCGAGCGCGCACGACGGGCAGCAGCGCCGACACCGCCGCGTCTGATTCGCACAGCAGCGGCACGTCCACCGGCGGCAGTACGTGGTGCTCCATGCTCCAGGCGCGATGGCTGTACACGTCGCAGGAGGCGTTCACGATCTTCGCGCTGACCGGGGCGTCCTTGAACACCTGCTTGAGCAGGCCGCCGAGGTCCACCCAGTCGAGCGACAGGATCACATCGGCCGAGCGCAGCATCGCCTGCGCCGCCCTGCCGGGCACCATGCCGCAGGGCGCGGCCGGATGCAGCGGGTGATCGGTCGGAAACGACGAGCCGCTGCGCCCGTCGATGAGGGCGTAGGCCTGTAGCTTCTCGGCGAGCGCCACCCGGTTACTGAAGGCTTCCATGGAGCGCGAGCCGCGGCCGCAGAGACTCACCGGGTTCTTCGCGCCCGACAGGAGCGCCGCGGCCTTCGCGAGCAGCTCGGGCGCGGGTGCGGCCGGCGCCGGCGCCTGGAAGCGCGAGAGCTCCGGCAGCGGCGGCAGGGCGCCGATCTTCCGCTCCTGCAGCCCGACGTCCAGGTTGATGTACACCGGCCCGCGCGGCGCGGTATTCGCGATCTGCACCGCGCGCAGCATCGCCTCGTGGATCGCCGGCACCGAGGCCGGTTGGTTGTCCCACTTGGTGAAGTCGCGCACCAGCGAGCCCTGGTCCGAGCAGGTGTGAATCCAGTCGATCCAGGGCCGGCGCTGCGCGGCGTCCAGCGGGCCGCTCGCGCCCAGGAGCAGCAGCGGCACGCGGTCGCACCAGGCGTTGAACAAGGCCATGGAGGCGTGCATCAGGCCGACGTTGCTGTGCACCGTGGCCGCCATCATCTTCCCGCTCGCCTTGGCATAGCCGTGGGCGATCGCCACCGCGCTCTCCTCGTGCAGGCACAGCAGCATCTGCGGCAGCACGTTGCCGGTGTAGTTCACCAGGCTGTCGTGCAGCCCCTTGAAGCTCGCCCCCGGATTGAGGGTCACGTACGGGATTTCGAGCGAGCGCAGCATCTGCGCGACGGCGTCGCTGCCGTAGGTTTCCATGGGCGCGCCGGCGTGCAGCAGCGGGACTTCGAGGCCGGGGTTGTGCGGTAGCTCGGTTTTCATGGAGTCACCTGGAGCGCAAGGCAGATCGAGCCCACGCGCCGAGCGGGGCGGCGGATTCGCGGGCGAGTATAAGTCAAGCGCGAGCGCCGCAAGATGTCCGAGGGAAAGCTATGATCTCGCGCGCGCCGCTCCCGCCCTTCTTGCGTTCGGAATCGTCATGGCGCATCGACCCGGTCCGGTGCGCCGCATCCTCACTGGCGTGAACCGGGCGCGGGTGGACCGCTCGGGCGATATCCGCCGCATCGCGGTGGTACGGGCGGGTGGCGCGCGCGAGCGGCGCCCAAGGGCGCATCCGCCCGATACCAGGAGGAACCGTTCCATGGCCAGACAACTGCCGCCGGTGCGGCGGGTCATCACCGCGATCGACAGGGACGGCAAGTCCTGTTTCTCGGAGGACGGCCCCGCGAAGGTGCACGCCAACCCGGCGCGGCCGGGCATGCAAGCGTCGAACGTATGGGCGACGGGCCCGCTGCCGTGTCCCTTCGACGACCCCGATCACAGCGAGGAAGTGAAGGGCATCATGCCCCCGCCAGGCGGGTCGGTGCTGCACGTGATCGACTACCCCCCGGAGCCCGGGGATCCGGCGCAGCGCGAGAAGGCGCTTGCCGCGATGCGCGAGCGCGTGGCGAAGGCGGGCACGCATCCCGAGCCGGGCGTCGTCCGCCATCCCGAGGGCCCGCACCCGGGTATGCACGAGACCGCCACCATCGACTACGCCATCGTCCTCGCCGGGGAGATCTGGGCGATCATGGACAGGGGCGAGAAGCTGCTCAAGGCGGGCGACGTGCTGATGCAGCGCGGCACCAGCCATGCCTGGAGCAACCGCTCCGAGGAGCCCTGCCGCGTGGCGTTCGTGCTGGTGCACGCGACGCCGCTGCGGCGCTGAGCGACTAGCGGCGGTTCCTTCGCAGGGTGTGCGCCTGCCACAGCGCCGCGGTAAACACGAGCATCGCTCCGGCCTGGTGCGCCGCGCCCAGCGCGACCGGCACCGCGTGCAGCAGGGTATACACGCCCAGCAGAAACTGAACCGCGAAGGCGGCGAGCAGCAGGTGCGCTGCCGCACGGGCGTCCCGCGGCACCCGCGGGCGCATGCACGCCGCCCACAGGCCGATCACCAGGACCGCCAGCAGCCACGCCAGCGTGCGGTGGTCGAACTGCACCGTCGCCGGGTTGTTCAGGAGGTTGAGGTACCAGGGCGAGAGCATCATCACACCCTCCGGCGCCAGCGCGCCGTTCATCAGCGGAAAGGTGTTGTACGCGTGGCCCGCCCGCAGGCCCGCGACCAGGGCCCCGGCGAGGATCTGGAGGAACACGAGCCAGACGATCGCCAGCGCGAGGCGATACGGGCCGCGATGCCCCTGCCCGTGGGCGCCGCCGCGCGCCTCGCGCAGCAGCTCGAGCGCCAGCCAGAACATCGCCGCGAAGATCAGCACCGCCAGTCCCAGGTGCGCCGCCAGGCGCTCGTGGGCGACCCGCGGGTCGTCCACCAGGCCCGAGCGCACCATGTACCAGCCGAGCGCGCCCTGCAGCCCGCCCAGGACGAAGATGCCGGAGAGCTTCCAGGCGAGCGGCCGGTCGACCCGGCCCTTCCACCAGAACCAGACGAGCGGCAGCAGGAACGCGGCGCCGATGAGGCGGCCGAGCAGCCGGTGGAAGTACTCCCACCAGAAGATCCCCTTGAACTCCTCCAGCGTCATGCCCTTGTTGACCTGGAGGTACTCGGGCGTCAGGCGGTACTTCGCGAAGGTCTCCTCCCAGGCCGCCTCTCCGAGCGGCGGCAGGGTGCCCACCAGCGGCTGCCACTCGACGATGGAGAGGCCGGAGTGGGTGAGGCGGGTGATGCCGCCGACCACCACCATGCAGAAAACCAGGGCGCAGCAGGCGAGGAGCCAGGCGGCGATGATGCCCGGCCGGCGCGTTCGGTTCGTCGCGGCGCCGTGCGGCAGTGCCGCGTCCATGCGCGTCATGCCTTCGCGACCTCACCCGCCGGCTTCAGGAGCTGCGCCATCGCGTTGGCGGGCAGGATGCCGCCGCAGCCTTCGTCGGTGAAGCGCCGGCCGGCGGCGTCCACCACGATGCTCACCCGGGTGACGGCGTCGATCATCGGGAAGGGCCACAGCTTCGCGTTGTTCTCTGTGAAGTGAAGCATCGGATAGTCGGTCATCATTCGCGCCTCATGCCGTCGCGGCAGCGCATTATCTCAGACGCGCGCGCCAGTGCTCGCAACGCGCCTTATGATGTGCGGCCTCGTGCAAACCCGGGAGCGCATCATGGCCGGACCGCAGACCCCGTCGCTGCCGCCTCTTCGCAGGATCG
>JADLDQ010000013.1 GCA_020846575.1 Burkholderiales bacterium | reverse complement strand
TGGCACGGCGTGGGCAAGGGAGAGGGGCTCGCGTTCTACCGCGGCGACATCAGCGTCGAGGGGCCGCACCCCTTCCTTTCCAGCGGCGGCAACCTGGGCACCGGGCGCACCCGCACCGCCATCTACACCGACACCATCGAGCAGTTGCGCGGTACGGCAGGAGCGCGGCAGGTGCGAGCGCGGGCGGACACGGGGATCGCCGGCTGCGTGCTGCCGCAGACCAACGGGCACGTGGTGTTCGGGCGCTACCTGCCCTAGTCTCGGGCGGCGCCCCGGCCCGCGCGCGTCAGACGAACGCCTGAATTCCGGTTTGCGCCCGCCCCAGGATGAGGGCGTGGATGTCGTGTGTGCCCTCGTAGGTGTTGACCGCCTCGAGATTCATCATGTGGCGAACGACCCCGAATTCGTCCGAGATGCCGTTGCCGCCCAGCATATCGCGGGCATTGCGCGCGATCTCCAGCGCCTTGCCGCAGGAATTGCGCTTGAGGATGGAGGTCGCTTCCGGGGTGTCGATGCCCTCGTCCTTCATGCGTCCGAACCGCAGGCAGGCCTGCAGGCCGATCGCGATCTCGGTCTGCATGTCGGCGAGCTTCCTCTGGATCAGCTGGTTGGCCGCGAGCGGCCGGCCGAACTGCTTGCGGTCCAGCACGTACTGGCGCGCGCGGTGCCAGCAGTCCTCGGCCGCCCCGAGCGCGCCCCAGGCGATGCCGTAGCGGGCCGAGTTGAGGCAGGTGAACGGTCCCTTGAGGCCCTGCACGCCGGGCAGCATGTTCTCCTCGGGAACGAACACCTCGTCCATGACCACCTCGCCGGTGATCGAGGCGCGCAGGCTCATCTTGCCGTGAATCGCGGGGGCCGACAGGCCCTTCATACCCTTTTCCAGCACGAAACCGCGGATCACGCCGTCCTCGGTCTTGCCCCAGACGACGAACACGTCGGCGTGCGGCGAGTTGCTGATCCACATCTTGCTGCCCGAGAGACTGTAACCGCCGGAGACCTTCTTCGCACGGGTCGCCATGCTCTGCGGGTCGGAGCCGTGGTTGGGTTCGGTGAGGCCGAAGCACCCGACCAGCTCACCCTTGCCCAGCCCGGGCAGATACTTCCTCTTTTGCTCGTCGCTGCCGAACTCGTGGATCGGCAGCATCACCAGCGAACTCTGCACCGAGAGCATCGAGCGGTAGCCCGAATCGATGCGCTCCACCTCGCGGGCGATCAGGCCGTAGCAGACGTAGGACAGACCCGCGCCGCCGTGCTCGGCCGGGATGGTGGACCCGAGCAGGCCGAGCGCCCCCATTTCAGGAAAGATGCCCGAATCCCAGCGTTCCTCGCGGAACGCCTCCAGCACCCGCGGCGCGAGCTTGTCGCGGCAGTAGGCCTGGGCCGCGTCGCGCACCATGCGCTCGTGTTCGCTCAACTGCTGCTCGAGCAGCAGCGGGTCGTCCCAGGCGAACTGGGGTCTGGCGGTCCGGGGCTTGGCCGGTGCGTTCATGGAGCATCTCCGTGCGGTGAGGGGCGAGGTAAGGCCTGGATTCTACCCGCGGTTCCGCGGCCATCCCGGCGCCGCGCGAAGGCGCGCGGCGGGTTTGACGCGCCCCGATGTTTGGGGCAAGCTCTCGCAGCCCCATCCGGAGGGAGATGGAGATGATCCAGAAGATCCTGCTCGCCTACAACGGTTCACGCGAGGGAAAGGCAGCGCTGGTTTCGTGCGCCGAGATCGCGGCGTTCACCAATGCGGAGACACACCTGCTCGCGGTCGCGGGCATGCCCTCCAGCATGTTTCTCACCGAGGGGTTCCTGCCCGAGGAACTGATGGAGGACGAGAAGAAGCGCGCCCAGGAAGTGCTCGACGAGGGCATCGCCCAGCTGAAGCAGCGCGGTTTCAACGCGATCGGGCACCTGGCCGTGGGTGAACCGGTCGAGGAGATCGTGCGCCTGGTCACGGACCTGGACATCGACCTGGTCATCGTCGGCCACCAGCGCAAACTGTCGCTTGCCGCGCGCTGGTGGCGCGGTTCGGTGGGCAAGTCGCTCCTGGATGCTTCTCCCTGCAGCGTGCTGATCGCGATGAGAAAGGATTGAGCCGGCTCCGCGGCCCGCGTGTACCCCGCGCGCGTACCGCCGCGAGCGACACGCGATCCGGCTGCGCAGCGCAGCCGCGTGGCGCAGCGCGGCGCCGTAGCTTGAGTCAGAGTCCGCATTGAAAATCGCGGTTTTCGGCGCCGGCGCGATCGGCGGCTATCTCGGCGCGAGGCTCGCGGCGGCGGGCGAGCAGGTGAGCTTCATCGCGCGCGGGGCGAATCTCGCGGCGATACGCGCGAACGGCCTGCGGCTGCTGCTGGAGGATGGCGGCGAGATCGTCGCGAAGGACGCGCGCGCCTGCGGCAGCGCGGCCGAGGCCGGACCCCAGGACGCGGTGCTGCTCACACTCAAGGCGCACCAGGTCACGCCGGTGGCGGCGGAGATCGCCGCGCTGTGCGGCGATTCGGCCACCCTGGTCACGATGCAGAACGGCATTCCCTGGTGGTACTTCCAGAAGCACGGCGGCCCGTACGAGGGGACGCCGGTGCGCACCGCCGACCCGGACGGCAGCATCGCGCGGCTCATCGACCCGGCGCGTATCGTCGGCAGCGTGGTGTTCCCGGCGGCCATGCTCGTGGCGCCCGGGGTGGTGCAGGTGGTCGAGGGCAACCGTTTCACCCTGGGGGAACTGGACGGCGCCGCGACGCCCCGCGTTCAGGCGCTGGCGGCGGCGCTCGTGCGCGCCGGCTTCAAGGCGCCCATCACCCGCGACATCCGCGGCGAGATCTGGGTGAAGCTCTGGGGCAATCTCTCTTTCAATCCCATCAGCGCGCTCACCCACGCGACGCTGGAGGACATCTGCCGCTTTGCGCCGACGCGGGAACTGGCCGCGGAGATGATGCGGGAAGCGCAGGCGGTCGCCGGCAAGCTGGGCGTCGGTTTGCGCGTGAGCCTCGAGCGGCGCATCGCCGGCGCCGAGAAGGTCGGCGCGCACAAGACCTCCATGCTCCAGGACGTGGAGCAGGGCAGGCCGATCGAGATCGAGGCGCTGCTCGGCTCGGCGATCGAACTGGGCGAGCTGACGCAGACCCCGACGCCTTGCATGAGGTCCGTGTACGCGTGCGCCCGCCTCCTGGCGCAGACGCTGGACAGGGCAAAGGGGCGGCTGCGAGTGCAGGGCGCATGAGCCTCGCCCACGTGCCCGCACGCACCGGACCCGGCAGGGTCGCGGATCGACACCGGGTCGAGCCCGGGACCGACCCCGCGCCCGGCAGCGCAAGCGATTTTTCGAGCGCAGCAGGAAATTTCCATGAAAGCGAATCCTTCGACCCTGACTGAACTGATCGCGGCGGGAAAGCCCGGCGCCACCGCGCTGAGCGCCCCGGGCGGCGCGCCGCTTTCCTACGAGGCGCTGCGCGCGCTGGTGCGGCGCACGATCGAGTCGCTGAACGCTCACGGCGTCGGCCGCAACGACCGGGTGGCGATCGTGCTCGACAACGGGCCGCAGATGGCCGCGGCTTTCGTCACCATCGGGGCCGGGGCGACGGCGGCCCCGCTCAACCCGGCCTATCGCGAGGACGAGTTCGAGTTCTACCTCACCGACCTGCGCGCGAAGCTGCTGGTGGTGGGGCAGGGATCGAATTCGCCGGCGGTCGC
>JADLDQ010000012.1 GCA_020846575.1 Burkholderiales bacterium | reverse complement strand
TGGCGGCGGCCGAAATCCGCCTGCTGCAGGGATGACGCGCCGGCCGGCAAGCGAGGCGCTGGGATTGAGTCTGGACCGGACCTCGCCGGCAGCGCGCGCGGCGTTGGTCTTCGTGGTCGCCGCGCTCTGGCTGCTGGGCCGGCGCTATGACGGGCTGGTGCACGACGCCGTCCTCTACACCGGAATCGGCCTGCGCCGGCTGGACGGCGCCGCGCTCTCGGGCGACCGGTTCTTCTCCGGAGGGGCGCAGGACGCCTACACACTGTTTCCCGTTCTGTACGCAGGGCTCATCGATGCGCTCGGCATCGGCGGTGCAGCCCTGGCCGTTACCGTATCCGGCCAATGCGCATTCGTCGGGGCGGCGGCATGGCTCGTATGGCGCATCGCTCCCGGACCGGCCCGGTGGTGGTCGCTCGCGATGCTTGCGATCGCGTCGGGCTACTACGGCGGTGGCGGCGTGTTCAGGTTCGCGGAGACCTTTGCCACCGCCCGATCCTGGGCCGAGCCGCTGGTGGTGGCCGGACTCGCTTCGATCATCGGGGGCCGGCGCGCAGTGGCGTGGTCGGCGCTGGCAGGAGCGGCGGTCCTGCATCCGCTGGTCGCCGCTTCGGGAGTGGCGGTCGTGCTCGCCTGGCAGATGTTGGGAACCGCGCAGACGCGGCGCCTCGTACTTCCGGCGATTCTGGTGGGTGCGGGTACGCTGGTCGCGACGGCCGCGCTGCCGGAATCGAGGCTGGATCCCACCTGGCTGGAGCCTGTCGGACGGCGTTCTCCGCACCTGTTCCTGGCGCAATGGCTCGTTCCGGACTGGGCGCGCCTCGCGTGGGGATTCTGCGTCCTGGCGATCGCGCTGCGCTTTCTGGCGGAGGCCGTGCGCCGGCTTGTGCTCGCCTGCGCAATGATCGTGCTCGGCGGCATCATCGTGACCGGAATCGGCGTCGATCTGTTCGACAGCGCGACCGTGGCGGCTCTGCAGCCCTGGCGGGCCCATTGGCTCCTGCACCTGCTCGCGCTGGTGCTTGTGCCGGTCGGCGTTATCGGCCTCTGGCCGCTGAGCGCGGCGGCGCGCGCGGCGGCGATCGGTCTGGCGGCAAGTGTCTGCTTCGGTCGTTTCGGGCAGCCGGTGGCCCTGCTGCTTGCGCTGACCGCATTGGCGTTCGTGGACTTGGACAGGAAGGGCGGCGCGATCGGCAATCGCGCGCTGCGCGCGGTAGCCCTGGTTGCATGCTGCGCGGCGGCCACCGGGATGCTGTTCGACCTTCAGGGCCGACTGCCGCTGCAGTACGACGCGGGCGCCACCAGCGCCCTGGGAGAATACCTGCCCGTACTCGGTTCCCCCGCGGTTCTCGTCCCGTGTGGAGCGATGCTGTTCCTCCTTGCGCATTCGCCGCGGCCGGTCATCGCGTTGGGCGCGGCTGCGGCGCTTTTCGTCGCCAGTCTCTCGGTCTGGGACGCGCGCACACCCTGGCGCCGGTTCCTGGAGGACGGGCGCCGCTTCGCTGCTCCGTTTCTGGCATGGATTCCGCCGGGCGCGCACGTGCTCTGGCCGGCGCCCGGGGTTCCGGCGTGGATGCTCCTCGGCCGCGCAAGCTGGTTCAGCGTGGACCAGGGCGCGGGCATCATCTTCAGCCGGAGCACCGCCCTCACCTACGCTGCGCGCGAGGAGGCCAGCCGGGCATTGCGGTCCGCCATCGAGAATTGTGCGGCGAGTGCGGGGCGGCCCTGCGCGATCGGCCCGGACGCCGCGCACGAGGCCTGCGCCGCGCCCGGCGGCCCCGACTTTCTGGTGGTCAATGCGCCCATCGCCAGCGCCGGGGTTCGAGCCTTCGACGTCGCGTGGCGCGTGCCCCAGGAACGAGGCGCCGACAGCCAGCTGCTCTGGTTTTACCGTTGCGCGGAACTGGGTTCCGCCGGACCGCCGCCAAAATGAAAAAGGCCGGCGCGAGGCCGGCCTTTCCTGCAGCTTTGCGCCTGCGCTTACAGGGCGCGGCAGAGCGTATAAACGTTGGTACCCGTTTCCGCGTAGGCCGACGTCGCCGCCGACGTGCTGATGTTCGGGTTCGGGCCCGCCGTATGGAGCTGCCCGCGCACCGTGCCCGTCGCAATGGTGCCGTCGTCCATCTGCGTGTCCACGGCAATCGCGATCTTGTCGGGCAGGCCCGCCGAGCAGACGATCAGGCTGCCCAAGCCGCCCAGCACCGGGGCCGGGGTGGCGGCGCCGTCGCCCGTTTGCACGCCGATCAGGCCGGTGACCGCATTGAACGGCTGCGTCTTTCCGCTGCCGGCGACAAACCCAGCGCGCCGCAGGTGGTCCCACCACTGGCAGGATTCGTCCGTGGCGGTGGCACAGGTCGCGTTGTAGGCACCGGATACCACGCCGTTTCCGTTGCCAGCCGTCGCGCCGCTCCACCGTGTCGCCGCATTCAAGTCGTCGCCGGGGATCGCCCGGTAGCGGTCCTGGTAGCCGTAGTAGGCGGCGGAGATGCCGGAAAAGTCCGCCACCACGTTCTTGATCTTCGCCTGGGTGATCATTTCCTGGCCCTTCAGGATGCCGCCCAGCAGCAGCCCGATGATGACCAGCACGATCGCGATTTCGACCAGTGTGAAGCCCTTCTGTGTCTGACGTTTCATGTGTACCTTCCCTCTGGAGACTCCAAGTGATGGGGTAACTGCAAGTGGCATGCCAGGGGGAATTCCGCAGTTTTGGGAGGTAATTCGTCAAAATCCTTCAGGAAACCGTCGAAAAGCCGACAGGTGTGGCGGGTTTTCAACGCTTCGGACCGGCCTTCAGGCGCCTTTCGATCTCCTCCAGCCGGGACTGCAGGAACCGGCGTTCCTCGGCGTCACCGATCTTCCCCGTCGCGAGCAACCCCCCCAGCACCACCTTGGCGGCCTCCAGTTCGTTCATGTCCTCCAGGACGAAGATCTCCATCTGGCGCGCCCAGGCGGGGATGGTCGGGTCGGTGGTCTGGCGCTGCAGGGCGGCGGCGTACTGCCGGGCGAGCGGGAGGTCGTGCAGGCGGTGCTTGGCGAGCAGCGCGACGTGCGCGAGCAGCGGCCAGCGCCGGTTGGGGTCCTCGCCAAACCTGGCGAAAACAAGCTCGACCATGCGGCGCGCCTTGGCGGGATTGTCGTTCTCGGCATAGAGCCGCGCGGCGGCGAACAGCGGGAAGTTGCTGCGCGGGTCCACGGCGAGGATCGCGTCGAGCCATGCGGCCAGCCTGTCGTAATCCAGCTTCTGGTAGGGGATCGCATTGCCGGCGCGGGAATCGAAGGCGAGCAGCCAGACCATGGCCAGGCGCGCGAGCGCCGCGGATTCACCGAAGCCTGCCAGTCGCAGTACCTGCGCCGCCGGTGCTCGTGGCAGATCCGACGCGTCGCGGGCCGGCTCCGCCCCTGTCGCCTGCCAGGCGATCTGGATGGAGAGGCTGGCCGCAAGAAGGCCGAGGATCCAGCCCGGCACGGCGGCGACCGGGCGCTCGCGGGAAGTCCAGGCCGTTGTCACAGATTGCGCCGGCTGAAGTCGAACAGGCCGGCGGCGGCGAGCACGGCAAAGTAGATCGCCAGAGCAAGGAGCGCCTGCACAAGCGCGGACGCGGGCGGCGCGCCGTAGAGCAGCCAATCGGCGCTTGCCGCGCCCTCGAGGCGCGGCAGCAGCAGCGCGATCGCATCGATGCTCCATCGGGCCACCTGTCCCGGCGTGCTGTCTACGGCATGCGGCCCGCTGGCAATGGCCTGGATCGCCGGGAGCGCGCGCGCCAGGAGGTACAGGCCGGCCGCCGCCGCGATCGCCGAGACGGTCTGTCCCAGTGCGGAAGCGAAAAAGAGCGCTGCTGCGGCCATGACCGCCGCTTCCGCCGCCACGGCCAGCGTCCACGCCGCGAGATCCGCTGGCGCAGCCCAGAGCGTGAGCGGGAGCGCGAAGAAAGCCGCGAGCAGCGCGCCGGCGCAAGCGTAGCCGAGCAGCTTGCCCAGGTACCATGCCGGCCGCGAGATCGGCAGCGCAAGTGCAAGCTCGAGTCCCTTGTCGTTCGCTTCGCGCACCACGCTTGCCGCGACGTAGGCGATCACCAGGAAGATGGCGCAGGCCCGCAACAGCGCGGCGGCGGCGGCGGCCTGCAGGGCAGCGCCTTCGGTGATGGCGACCTGCGAGAGGAAACCCGCCAAGCCCAGCGCGACGAAGACGCAGTCTGCAGCGAGCCACGGCAGGCCGCTGCGCCGTGTCTCGATCAGCACGTAGCGCGCGATTGTGACGGTCGAGGCGGGCATCGGGACGGCGGGCGGGAAGGGTGCGCTAGACTAGTCGCCACCCTTCCCACATGCAAGCGTCGAGCCGGGCCGTCCCGGCCTCCCCATCCCTCTCGTCGCGGTTTGCTGCCGCGATCTGGAAGCTCAGCCAGCGGCACTGGCGCTTCGTCGTGATCGCGATGCTGGCGCTGCTGCACGTCGCGGTCCTGCGCGGCACCGTCGACACCTGGGCGCGCGTGCTGCTGCTTGCGCACCTCGGGCTGCTGCTGCTGTGGCAGCCGTTCGTGCGCGGCGAGCAGAAAGTCAGCCTGGCGCAGGGCGCCTTCATCGCTCTCGGGGCGGTGGCGGTGATGCTCTGGATGGGCTGGTGGCTGCTCGCCTTCTGGGTGGTGGTACTCGCCGGGCTGGTGGGCGGCAAGGTGTTTCTCCACCAGGCGCGCTGGCAGCGCCGGGGCTATCTGCTGATCCTTGTCTACCTGCTGGCGCTGCTCGCCATCCTGATCCTGCCGGAAATCGCGCCCAACCGCGAGGTGGACCCGGAGATCCGCGCGGCGGCGGAATACGGACTGCCCCTGCTGTTGCTGGCGCTGGCGCTGATTCCTGCCGAGCCGGAGCCCCCCGAGACGCCGCAGGTGATCGATTTCTTCTACAGCGTGTTCCTCATGCTGGTGCTCGGCACGGTGATCCTCGGCAGCTTCACCTTCATGACGCTGGGCCGGGTCTCCTACCTCGAGGCCCTCACGAATACCGTGTTCCTCATCGCGGGTTCGATCCTCGTGCTCGGCCTGGCGTGGAACCCGCGCACCGGCTTCGGCGGGCTCAACGTCTTTTTCTCGCGCTACCTGTTCTCGATCGGCCTGCCGGTCGAACGCTGGCTCTACTTTCTCGCCGAGTTGTCCCACAAGGAGTCCCGGCCGGAGCGCTTTCTCTCCGAAGGCGTGGCGGGTCTCGCGCGCATGGACTGGATCGCGGGCGCGGCCTGGCAGGCCGCCGGCCAGCGCGGCGAGACGGGCTCGCACACCGAGCACGCCGTGCTCTACCAGGGCGCGGACCTCGGACTGACGGTCTATTCCCGCTACCGCATGAGCCCCGCGCTGGAGTGGCACTTGCGCCTGCTCGGCCAGCTGCTGGCGGAGTTCTATGCCGCCAAGCTGCGCGAACAGGTGCTGCAGCAGTCGAGCTATCTTCAGGCGGTGCACGAAACCGGCGCCCGTCTCACGCATGACGTGAAGAACCTGCTGCAGTCGCTGAACGTGCTGTGCTCTGCGGCCGCGCAGGAGGATTCGCCGCAGGTGCAGGCGCTCATGCGCCGGCAGCTGCCCGCCATCAGCCAGCGCCTGCAGTCGACGCTGGAAAAGCTGCAGCGTCCCGGCGGGGAAGAGGGCCAGCAGGTGCCGCTGCGCGACTGGTGGGACTTGCTCGTCCGCCAGTACCAGGGTCAGAGCGTCGACTTTATTGCCGAGGGGCTGGATGCCGCGGCGAGCGTGCCGAAGGCGCTGTTCGACAGCGTCGCCGAGAACCTGCTGCAGAACGCGCTCGCCAAGCGCGTCCTCGATGCCGGTCTCGAGATCCGGGTCTCGCTCCAGGGAGGCGACGGCGCCGTGCTGCGCGTGCATGACAATGGGCGCGCGGTCCCGGCCGCCATCGCCGGGCAACTGTTGCGGGCCCCCGTGCGCTCGGTGTCCGGCCTGGGCATCGGCCTCTACCACGCCGCCCGCCTGGCCGAGAAGAGCGGCTATGC
>JADLDQ010000011.1 GCA_020846575.1 Burkholderiales bacterium | reverse complement strand
GTGCTGGTCGCCGACGGCTTCGACCACCACGTGCCGCGCGGCTACGTGTATTTCGCCATGGCGTTCTCGGTGGCGGTGGAGGTGCTCAACCTGCGACTGAGAAAGCGCGCGCCGCGGCCGGTGGCCTTGCGCGGACCCTACCGCTAGGAGGGCGTCGGCGCCGCCGCCAGGCGCCGCGCCGCGGCTCAGGCGCCGCGCGCGGGTCGCGCCTCCCACAGGGCCTTCAGCTCCGCGGCGATTGCCATCGGGTCGAAGGGCTTGGCGATCACCCCCAGGGCCCCCAGGGCGCGCAGGCGCTCGACCTCGTCGGCTTGCGCCCGCGCGGTGAGGAACACCACCGGCAGGTCCGTCCCGAGAGGCTCGCCGCGGAGCCTGCCGAGCAGCGCCGGCCCGTCCATCTCCGGCATCATGAAATCGAGCACGGCGAGCTGCGGCCGGAATGGCGCGAGCGCCGCGAGCGCCTCGGCGCCGCAGGCGCACAGCCGCACCTCGAACCCGCCCACCATTTCCAGCGCGAGCTGCGCGACGCGACGAATGTCCTCGTCGTCGTCGACCAGCATCACCCTGCGCAGCGCTTCGCTCATCCCGCGTCTCCCGCGCCCCGCGCCCTGTCGGAGGGCAGCTCGAACCAGAAGGTGGTACCGCCTCCCGGTCGCTCCTCGAATCCGATCCGGCCGCCGAGCCGCTCGATGATGCCACGGCAGATCGACAGGCCGAGCCCGGTGCCCCCGCTGCGGCGGGTGTCGGCCGACTCGGCCTGCGCGAAGCGGCCGAAGATGCGCTGCCGGAAAGCCACCGGTATCCCGGGCCCCCGGTCGCCGACCGTGAGCTTCACCCGTTCCTCGCCGCCTTCGACGCCGACTTCGACCACGCCGCCCTGCGGCGAGAACTTGCAGGCATTCGAGACGAGGTTGGTCACCACCTGAAGCAGCCGGTCCGGATCGGCGCGCACCGGCGCGGGTCCGGGCGCATCCAGCGTGACCGACACGCCGTGGGAGCGCGCGAACCCCTCGTTCTCGCGCAGCGCGCGCGCGGCCAGCGCCGCGAGGTCGAGCGCCTCGACCTTGAGCACCAGCTTTCCCGAGCTCATGCGTTCGCTGTCGAGGATGTCGTTCACCAGCCGCACCAGCCGTTCGCAGTTGTTCATCGCGATGCTCACGAGCTCCCGTGCCGCATCGGGGAGCGGTCCGGTCACGCCGCCCGCGAGCAGTCCGAGGGAGCCCCGGATCGAGGTGAGCGGGGTGCGCAGCTCATGGCTCACGGTGCTCACGAACTCGGCTTTCAGACGCTGCGCCTCGGTGAGCGAGCTGACGTCGGTCACCAGCACGTAGTAGCCGGCCGGCGCGCCCCACTCGTCCCGGCGCGGCGCGAGCTGGGCGGAGAGGTCCTTCGCGCGCTCACCCTCGGGCGTCCAGGAGAACTTGAAACCGGCGGCCCTGCCCTCGAGCACCGACTGCACATGGGGCGAGGCGATGCGCCAGGCATCCGCGCCGAACAACTCGCGCAGGTTGATCGGACTTCTCTGGCGCTGCGCGCCAGAGGATTCGCCCTCGGGACGGCCCTTCGGGCTCATGCCTGGCAGCGCCCCGCCGGAGCCGCCGAACCACTGCTCGAAGGCCCGATTGTGAAATACCAGGCGCCCCTCGCGGTCCGCCTCACCGATGAGGGCCGGGACGGAGTCGGTGATCTGCCGCAGCCGTACCTCGCTCGCGCGCGTAGCGCGCTCGGCGGCCTCCTGGCCCGCGTGGTAGCGCCGGATGACCACCATCGCCCAGGCGAGGAGCGCGGCGGCGAGCGCCGTCCCCCAGAAGATGAGGAAAGTCGAGTTGCCGGCGGTGCTGCGCGCCTGCGCCCGCGACTGCTGCAGCGAGGCGGCGAGGTACGCCCGCAGATTCAGCTCCTGGCGCCCGCTTTCGCCCTCGAGCGCCGCATCGGGCGGGGCGGCCGGCGGCCTCGCCGCCGCGGCACGGTCCATGCGCGCCAGGCGCTCGCGCAGTGTGCGCTCCAGCTGCGAGAGGCGCAGCCGCCCCTCGCCCGGGGGCACGCCCGCCGCGAGGGTGTCCAGCACCGCGGCGGCGCGGCGCGCCGCCTCCGCGAACGCCGCCCGGTCTTCGGCGCGCTCCGAGATCGCGTAGCGCCGCAGCGCCGCCTGCGACGCCCGGACCGCCGCGAGCGCCGCCTCCAGGCGCGCGAGGCCCGAGACCGCCTCGCTCTCAGCCGCGGTCGATTGCGCCAGCGTGCCGATGTTGCGATGGGCGAGCCAGGCGACCCCGGCGAGGAGCGCGAGTCCCAGCCCCAGGATCAACTGGATCGCGACCGGGAACGAAACCCGGCGGCGCAGCGGTGGTTCTTCGCTTCCAGGCATGAGGCCTCAAGACTGCCCGGCGCGTTTCAGCTCGTCGAGCAGACCGCCAAAGCGCGCGCCTTCCTGCGCACCGGGCAGTGCGCCGGATTCGCGCCAGGCTTCGATGCAGGCTTCCGCGGCGCTTGCCGCCGCGGACAGCGCCGGCAGGCCGAAGGTCTTGCCGGATCCGGCGATCGAGTGCAGCTCGCGGCGAAGCTCCGCCAGGGCATCGACCTGCGAATCCACCCTGACCCGGCGCCAGAGCCGGTCCAGTTCCGCGAACTTGAGCGGAAGGCTTGCCCGGTACTCTGCGCACAGCGCCTTGAGCGCTTCCTCGAAGCCGGCCATGCGCGGGCCTCAGGCGGCCGGCAGGCCGAGGACCGTGCGCACCGCGCGGATCAGTACGTCCACCTCGAATGGCTTGGTGACGTAGCCGTCGGCGCGGCCTGCGAGCCCCTTCAGCACCGCCTCGCGCGTTGCCTGCGCGGTGAGCATGATGACCGGGATCGACTTCAGCGCCGGGTGCTGGCGCATCTTGTAGAGGACATCGAAGCCGTCCGCGTCGGGCAGTACCACGTCGAGCAGCACCAGGTCCGGCAAAGGCTGGCGCCGCAACTCGGCCAGAATTTCCTCGCGGTTGGTCGCCACGCGCGCCTCGAAGCCCTCGAACACCAGGAGCTGCCGCAGCAGCTTGCCGAGCGAGGGTTCGTCCTCGACCACGACGACCGAGAGCCTGCGGTCCCCGGGCAGGGTGCGCGCAGCGCCGGTGTGGCGCGCGATGCGCACGAAATAGCCGCTCTGCCTGAGCGAGGCGGCGCCGTGGTCGGCCTCGGCATGCGTCTCGGGCGAATCGCCCGGGCGCGCAGTCAGGGGGGGCGCGCCGAAATCCAGGCCGAAATCCAGGGCATTGATCTCGGCCTCGACGGGCCTGCGCACCAGGTCCGCTTCGAACAGGCGTGTATACCCCGCGAGCGCCTGCGCCGGCGTGAGGGACCGGGCACGCCCGGCCAGATCGGCGACGGTGGACTTGCCGTCCACCAGCACCAGCAGCGCCAGCTCCAGCGGCGAGCGCGATGTGCGCGAGCCGCGCAACTCCTTCTCGCCCTTCTTGGTGAGAATCAGCGCGTGCTGCGGCTGGAGAGTGTTTTCGTCCTGCGTGTCCATGGCTTGCGTTCGCCGTTTCGCGTTCCGGAAAGGATAGACCATCCCCGGTCTATGCCTCCTTGCGCAGACCGCCGGCGCAACGCGCGTGCTCGATCAGGGCCGAAGGCAGCGCCGCCGCGGCGGGCGGCAACTGCACCGGGCGAGGGAGCGCATCGGCGAGGGAATCGATGGTGCGCCCGACCACGCCTGCCTGCGGCAGGCTCACCCCGAAGAAGAGCGGGATGCCGCCACGGTAGATGGCCAGGGTCGGGAAGTTCTCGATGTCGATGTCACCCAGCAGCTCGCAGTCGTCCTCGATGTCGATCCACACGAACGCGCAGGCGGGGCGATCGGCGGCGAGCCGCGAAAAGTCTTCGCGAAACGCTTCGCAGGTATCGCACCAGCGCGCGCACAGGCAGGCGACCAGCAGCGCATCGCGCACGCACAGCGATTGTCCGAGACGGGCCGCGTCCCGCGCCCCGGTGGTGAGTACGTTCATCACGCTATTCTAGGGAAGGCGGGAGAGGCTCGCGCGCTCGGCGCGGAACGCAGCCGCCGCGGCGTCTAGAATGCAAGGATGCTGGCGTTCCCGCTCGTCGTCCTCGATCTCGAAACCACGGGTGCGAGGCCCGAGCTCGACCGCATCACCGAGATCGGCCTGCTCGAGGTCCGCGAGGGCCGGGTGGTGGAGCGCTGGTCCGGGCTCGTCAACCCGCGCGCGCCGATTCCGCCCTTCATCGAATCGCTCACCGGCATCAGCGAAGCAATGGTCGCGCAGGCGCCGGACTTCGAGGATATCGCCCGCGCGCTCCACGAGCGCCTCCAGGGCCGGGTGCTGGTGGCGCACAACGCGCGCTTCGATTACGGCTTCCTGAGGAAGGCGTTCGAGCGTGCCGGTATCGCCTACCGCGCCCGGGTGCTGTGCACCGCGAAGCTCTCCAGGACGCTGTTTCCCGAGCACCGGCGCCACAACCTGGACAGCCTGATCGCGCGCCACGGCCTCGAATGCAACGCGCGTCACCGCGCGATGGGCGACGCGGAAGTGCTGTGGCAGTTCCTGGGGAAGCTCCCGGAGCTTGCGCAAGGCGAGGCCATCCGGCGCGCGGTGCAGGCGCAGATCGAGCCGCCCGAGCTGCCCCCCGGGCTCACCCCGGGCGCGTTGGAGGACGTTCCGGAGTCGCCCGGGGTCTACGTTCTCTATGGCCGCGACGACGCGGCGCTGCACGTCGGGCGGGCATCCAACCTGCGCGCGGCGCTGTGGTCGCGCTTGCGGGCGCGCCCGCGCGCACGCCGCGGCGCCGCGGAACAGGAAATCCATGGCCAGACGGTGCGCCTGGACTGGACTGCAACCGCGGGCGAACTCGGCGCACTGCTGCTGGAGGCGCGGCTGGCGGAGCACCTGTCCCCGCCCGGCAAGCGGCCGGAGGAATTCCAGCTGTGGGGGTGGGAATGGGCCGGCAGCCTGGAGGCGGCGCAGCCGGTGCGCCTGTGCGCGGTGGAGCGCACGCAGCTGGACCGCATCGAAGCGCTGTTCGGCCAGTTCCGCGGGCGGCGCCAGGCGCAGGATGCGCTTGCGGGCATCGCGCGGGCACAGCGCCTCTGCCCGGCGCTGCTCGGGCTGGAATCGCTCCCGGCCCGAGGCGAGGCCTGCAGCGAGCACCGGGCCGCGCGCTGCCACGGCGCCTGCTGCGGCGGCGAAACGCGAGCGCGGCACGACATGCGCCTCGTTCAGGCGCTCTCCTCCCTTCGGATTCGGTCCTGGCCCTTTGCGGGCGCCATCGCGCTGCGCGAGAGCGCGGGGGCCGGGGAAATCCACGTGTTCGACCGCTGGTGCCATCTCGGCCGCGCTGCGAGCGACGCGCAGCTGGCCGAATTGCTGGACGCACCGCCGCGTCTCGCGTTCGACCCCGGCGTGTACCGCGTCCTGCGCCGTGCGCTCGACATGCCGCGCTCGGATATCCGGCGCCTCGAACCCGAGCCGGCCGCAGCGCGCCGGACCCGGCGCGGCGCCGCAGCGGACGCACAGGCGCGGCCGCATTCCCTTTGAGAGCGCCGCGAACCCTTCTACTTCACCCCCTGACAGTTCACTGAAAGCGGCCGTGACAAGCAATCGGCTATCATCGCGGCCGCATCCAGCCCTTCTTCACGCCCGGTTTCCGGGCCCGATTGCGAGGACTCCCATGAAACCTCTGCGTGATGCGCGCTCCTGTTCCCTCCTGACCTTCATCTTCCTGGCGCTGGCGCTCGCCCCTGCGGCGGGCCGCGCGCAGCAGGCGGAGTACCAGCCGGAGGTCGGGCAGGCCGGAAAGGACGTGGTCTGGGTGCCGTCCGCGCTGGTGCTGGTCAACAAGATGCTCGACATGGCCAAGGTCACTGCCAAGGACTACGTCCTCGACCTGGGTTCCGGCGACGGCCGCACGGTGATCCAGGCCGCAAAGCGCGGCGCCCGGGCGCTGGGCATCGAATACAACCCGGAGATGGTGGAACTCTCGCGCCGCAACGCGACCAAGGAAGGCGTGAGCGACCGGGCGCAGTTCGTCAAGGCCGACATCTTCGCGAGCGATTTCTCCCAGGCAACGGTCATTACCATGTTCCTGCTGCCCGACCTGAATCTGAAGCTGCGCCCGGCCATCCTCAATCTGAAGCCCGGCACGCGCATCGTCTCCAATTCCTTCACCATGGGTGAGTGGGAGGACGACGACACGGCGACCTCCGAAGCGAAGGACGGGTGCACCTACTGGTGCATCGCGCACCTGTGGATCGTGCCGGCGAAGGTGGAAGGCGCCTGGAAGCTGGGCCAGGGGGAACTGACGCTGGGTCAGACCTTCCAGAAGGTGTCCGGCACCCTTCGCGAAGGCGGCCGGACCATGGCGCTGAGCGCCGGCAGGCTGCACGGCGACCAGATACAGTTCGCCGCGGGCGGGATGAAATACACGGGCCGGGTGAGCGGCGACTCCATGCAGGGCACGACCGAATCGGGCGCCAGGTGGAGCGCGAGCCGCGCCGGTCGCTGAAGACCGCACGCCGGAGGGCCTGCGCCGCCTCACGCCCCGGGCGAGACCTGACCCGGGCCCCGAGCGAGACCAGACCCGTGCCCCGCGCGTGACCAGCCCTGCGCCAAGCACGGGACGTACCCTGCGCCG
>JADLDQ010000010.1 GCA_020846575.1 Burkholderiales bacterium | reverse complement strand
TAACGCCCCCAGGAGATGCCGGTGGCCGCATCCGTTCCCCAGTCGAACACCGAGGCCACCGCCGCCGTGCCGCTGCCGCCGGGCGTGGGCGGGGTGCCGACGAGTGCATCGGCGGCAGCGTAGGCGACCGGTATGTCGCTTACCCCGCCGCCGGCCACCACCGGCAGGTGCCCGTCGAAGCCCACGATACGCCCGTTGGTGTCCGTGGTGATGCGGCTGGCGTTGGTGATGCTCCCCTGCACCGCGTAGTTGAACGACTCGTCGAGGGTCCCGGCGTTGTTCCACAGCGTCCCGCCGGTCGCGAACGCCGAGCCCAGGGCCGCGACCACGGGCACGCTGCCGGGCAGCGCCTGCTGCGAGCCGGTGAATGCGGCCGCGCCGGCCACCGAGGCGCTGCTGCCGTTGCTGAAGTTGTAGGCGAAACCAGCCCCGTCCAGCGCGTTGCCGAACAGCCATCCGGTGAGATTCCCGTTGATGCCGGTCGCGCTGCTGTTCAGGGTCACGCCCATCAGGTTCTTGGCCGTGGCGCTCCCGCCCGTGGAGCCGTAGAAGGACCCGCCGTCGAGCTTGATATTGTTGGCGGTGCCCACCCAGTTGTTGGCGCCGACCGAGGCGCTGACGCCGGCGCTCACCGCCTGCTTGGCGAAATCGACCGACAGCGTGGCCGTCTGCGTGCCCTGCGTACCGCTCTGGTCGACCGGGTTCACCCCGCCCGCGTGCGTGTAGGTCGCCGTGTTGGCGAGCGCGTCCGGCAGGTAGAAGGGGCCGGGCTGCGGACCTCCGATCCAGAAGTAACTGCCCAGCACCGGGCGGCCGGAGAACGACCCGTTGAAATCGAGGCCGGAGACCGTGGAACCTGTCCAGCGGCCGAACAGGATCTTGTTACCCGTGGTCGCATTGCCGCTCGCAAGCGTGATACTTCCCTGGTCGGCCGCCGTTCCGCCGGCGATCGTGTCGGTGTTTTCCGTGGTCATGCCGGTCACGGTGGTGAGGCTCCCGCCCAGCAGGGTGTAGGTCGAACCGCTCGGGTCGAACTGCGAGGCGTAGCCGGAGCTCGCCGTGCTGTTGTAGGCGGTGGCGACGTACAGCGGCGGCTGCGGCGCGAGCGGCGGGACCGTGCCCGCCTGGAACACCGCCGCGCCGCGGATCAGGTCGCTGAACCCGGCAGTGGGCCAGATCCCGTAGTTGTACGCGGCATAGATCGCGTTGGTGGCTGCGAAGCCGCCGCGGAATTCGCCGTCGTAGGAGGCCGCGCAACTGCCGCCCGAGCAGGTGATGGAACCCGGGCCGGAGCCGGCGCCCGCGAAGACGTTACCGCTGATGCCCATGTTGTTGACGCTCATGTCGAGCGTCTTCGAGGCGATGGTCAGGTTCACGTTGGCGTTGACCGTCTGGTTGGTGAAGTTCGCGGCGAGCGAGGCGCTGTTGAGCACCCCGGCATTCCCCGCGGTGTCGGTGGGCGAGGTGTTGGCGGCCCGGGTGTAGCTGGTGGTGCCGGTGAGGTTCTGCACGTAGCCGGCCTGCGGCTGCAGGGCCACGAACCAGTGCAGGCTCTCGTTGCCGAGGTTGTACACGGTCGCACCGTCGTTGATATTGATCGTCCCGCCCTGGATGCGGCCCAGGTAGACGTTGTTGTCGCCGGTCTTGAACGTCTCGTTCTGCACCGGCGTGCCGGTGAACTTGACGTTGGCGCCCGATACCGAAGTGGGCGAGCCGCCGAAGGTGAGCGACTGGATCTGGGTGTTGCGGATCTCCACCAGGTTCTTCGCCCCGTCCAGCACGTAGGTGGTGTTGGGCTGCTGGTTGGCGGCGCCGTCCACCTTGTCGCTGGACGTGAAAGGCTTGCCGCCGGCGACCAGGCTGCCGAAGTTGTTGCCCGCGGAGGCGACCGCCGGATTGTTGTACTGCGCCAGGATCGCCTGCTGCTCGAGCGTGGTCTTCTGGGTGGTGACCGCCGTCGCGTTGCTGTTGATGAGAGGGGTCTTCGCCGTACCGTCATTCAGCGCTGTCTGTGCCGCACCCGCCGCGGTGCTGGCCGCGCCCGCGCTGGTCTGAGCAGAACCGGCAGCGGTCACGGCCGCGTTCACCGCCGCCGTCGCGCCGCTCACCGCGCTGTTGCCGCTGGCCAACTGGGTGGCGACCGTTCCCGCCGCGCCTTGCGCGGACGTGAGGGCGTTCTGGGCGCCCGTCTGGAAGGTGGTGGCGCGCGTGGATGCCGTGGCGGCGTTGTTGAAGGCGTTCGCCGCGCCGGTGAAATTGGAGGCGGCCTGGGCGTTCTGCGCGGCGGTGGCGTATTGAGCCGAGAGATCGGAACAGGCCTTCGCGCTGGCGCATCCCGAGGCGAGCGCGGAGTTGGCCGCCAGCGGATCCGGATCGGGCGCGGTGGCGCCCGAGCCCTGGGCGGCCTGCGCGAGAGCCAGGAATCCGGTGGAGGGAGCGACGATCGAATCGTAGGCGGACTGCCCGGCCGTCTTCGCGCCCGTGAGATTCGTGTTCTGCGTATCCGCCGTGCCCACCTGGGTCTGCGCGCTCGTCCGTTGCGCCTGGGCCGCGGCGACGTTCGTGGTCACCGCCCCCTGCTGGGTGGCGAGGGTCGAGGCGCTCGTATCGACCACTGTCTTGTCCGCCTGGATGGCGCTGACGGCATTGTCCAGGGCGGTCTTGGCCGCGTTCATGGCGTTCAGGCCGGCATCCGCGTACGTGGGATCACGGAACTGGCCGTTCGCGTTGTACACGCCGGTGGCGTTGCCGGCGGTGGTCGCCGCCGCGGTCTGCTGGGTCTGGGCGGCCGTCAGCTTGGAGGCTGCGTTGCTCACGTCCGAGGCCAGGCTGAGCGCGCTCACGTCCGGAACGGCGCCGATGGCGGTGGTCGCGGTCGCGATCGCGCTCGTGGCGGGCGCGGTGCTCACGCTCGCAAGGCCCTGCAGCGTCGTGTTGTCCGTGTTGGCGCTCGTTGCCAGGGTCTGCACCGAGTTCGCCGCCGTCTGCGCGCTGTTGAAGGAGCCCGCCGCATTGGTGGCGAGCGCCTGCGCGGCCGCGGCGATGTCGCCGATCGCTGCGTTGGCCGCCGTGACGCTCGCGCTGGCCGCGGCGCTCGCCAGCGGCTGCGCCGCCTGCGCATTGGTCAACTGCGCGCCGACCGTCGTGTTCGCGGCTGCCGCGTTGGTCGCCGCGGTGGTGGCCTGCTGCTGGAACGCTGCTGCACGGCCGGAGGCGGTGGCGGCATTGCCGTTCGCGGCCTGAGCGCCAGCGAAGTTGAGTGCCGCCTGGGCCGTCGCCGCGGCTGCGGCGTAGTGCGCGGCCTGATCGGCGCAGGCCTGGGCGCTCGGACAGGTCGACGCGACGCTCGAACTCGGGGTGAGCGGGCTCGGGTCGAGCGTACCGGCGGCCGACCCCAGGGCGTTCTGCGCGACGGCCAGGAAACCGGTCGAGGGCGTGGCGATGGAGTCGTAAGCGGCCTGACCGGTGGTCCTGGCGTTGTTGATGATGCCGTTCTGCGTGTTCGCCGTGGCGAGCTGGCTCTGGGCCGTCGAAAGCTGGGCCGCGTTGATGAGCGCGGGCGTGCTCGCCTGAACCGCCAGCGCCGCGTTGACCAGCGTGCTCGCCTGCGCGGTATCGGCCGGGGTGATCGCCTGCAGGGTGGTGTTGCTGGTGTTCGCCGCGTTCCGGGAGGTCGTGATGCTGGCGATCGAGGTGTTGATGTTCGTGACCGAACCTGCCGCGGCGTTCGACTGGGCGAGCGCCTGCGCCGGGAAGTCTGGGATCGCCGCGTTGGCCGCGGCGATGCTCGCGCTGTTCGCATTGAGCGCGGCGGTCCGGGCCACGTTCGCGTTCGAGAGCTGGGTCTGCACCGTGCCGTTCGCCGCGGCGGCATTGCCCGAGGCGCCGGCGGCCTGCTGCTCGAAAGCCGCGGCGCGATTGGACGCCGTCAGCGCATTGTTGAACACCGCCTGGGCGGTCACGAAATCCTGCGCGGCCTGAAGCTGCTGGGCGATCGGGACGTAAGCCGCCGCCGCGTCCGAGCACGCCTGTGCGCTCGGGCAGCTCGAGGCAAAAGATGAATTGGGCGTGGTGGGGGACGGGTCGGCCCCGCCGGCGGAGCCGAGCGCGTTCTGCGCCGTGGTGAGAAAGCCCGCGATGGACCCCGCCGCAGTGGCGCCGGCCGACTGCGCGGCGGCGATCAGCGCGTTCTGGGCGGTGGCCGTGTTGAGCTGGCTCTGTGCCGTCGCAAGTTGCGCCGGGGTGAGCACGCCCAGCGCGGCGGCGATCAGGTTGCTCGCCTGTGTCGTGTCGACCGGCGCGACGCCCTGGAGCGTTCCGTTGCCGCTGTTGGCGGCGGACTGGGCGCTCTGGATGGCTGCGATCGCCGCATTGATGTTGGTGACGGACAGCGCCGCCGCCTCCGCCCGGTTCTGCGCCAGCAGTCCGAAGTCGTCGATGGCGAGCTGGCCGTTGAGGAACGGGTTGGTGACGGTGAACTCGACGCCGTTGCGCGTCGCCGTGCCGGTCTCGGGGTTGTACTCGGTGCAGGAACCCGCAGTGCACGAGGTGATGACCTGGTTGAACAGGTCCACGATGCCGGTGCCGCCGCTCACGCTCGGCACTTCCGCCTGCCCGGTGGCTTCGCTTACCGGCGCCTGCTCCGTCGTTCCCGTCGTCTGCGGTGCCGGGGTTCGGATGACGTTCGACTGGACCTGGGACACCTGACCGCCCACCGGTGCGTCGATCACCCGCTGGGCGTTGTTGAGCGCGGCGCCCACGCTGGCGGTGTTGTCGACGACTCGCACCGGCGCGGGCGGAGCCGGCGGTGTGGGCGGTGTGACCGCCGGCTTGAAGGTCGGGGGCGTCGGCGGCTGGGCGAAGAACACCGGAACGGTGGGGGTGATGACCGGCGGCAGATTCGCGCTCGGGGCGTTGCCGATCTGGTTCTGGGTGACGAGCTGGGACCCGACGTTGGTCGAGATTTCAGCGAAGCCATTGTTGACCCGGTCGAAGGCGCCGACGGGACCTCCAGGTGCGCCCGGGGCACCGGCCTGGGCCAGCATCTCCACCTCGTCGTCAGTGAGCAGCAGGTTGGGCACGGCGTCGGCGCCTTCGCCATCGGCGAGCTGCGCCAGCCGCACCATGACCTCGCCCAGAGCCAGCTCGCGCGGGCTGCGGGGATCGGACGCTCCGAGCAGGGGGTACAGGGGCAGCTTGATCTGCGCGAGCTGCTGGTGCGTCAGCTGCGCCTGCCCCTCGGGCGGGACGAAGTAAGGTTCGTGGTCGGTGCCGCGAATGCCGATGGTCGCGGTCGGCGTCTTGACTGCGTATCGGGTCCGGTCGGCGCGGCCGATCAGGCCGGTGATGCTGCGGAAGCCGCCCTTGATGAGCGAGATGACCGCATTCTCGGATCGGCCTGCGGCGGGCGTGCGGTACTCATCGAACTTCATCTGCGTGTTGGGACGCACGGCGATGAAACCGCCGTCCACCATGCGCGCCTGCGCCTGACCGGTCGCGCCGGTGACCACCGATTCGCCTTCGTCGACCTGCGCACCCCGGGCAGCACGGCGCGCGGTCCCCTTCTGGTCGACGATCTGCACGTCGCCGGTGACGTAGATGAACCTGCCCGCTTGCGGGTAGGCGGCGCCCGGCAGAAGGCACAGCGTGGCAGTGGCGGCCAGCGCCGCGAAGCCAAGGTAGGAGCGGACTGTTGTGGATTTCACGATGGACCTCGCCTGGATGCACGACTCGAACCGAATATAGCATCGTAAAGCTGTGATAATGCTAGGAATTGGATCACAGCCAGACAACCCTTGCCGCCTTGGCAGTCTATCCAAGTTTCCTTGTCGGCTCAATAGGCTAGAGTAGAAATCTGATGTCGGCTCTAACTGAGTTGCTCAGTCGGCCTCGAAGGCGCGCGCGCGCCGGAGGTTTCACACTGCTGGAACTGCTGGTGGTGCTGGTCATCATCGGTCTGCTGGTCGGTTACGTCGGGCCGCGCTATTTCGCGCAGATCGGCAAGTCGGAAGTGAAGGTGGCGCGGGCGCAGATCGACGCGTTGGAAAAGGCCCTGGGTCACTACCGCATCGATACCGGGCACTATCCCACCACCGAGCAGGGTCTCGCGGCTCTGGTGAAGGCGCCGGCGGGCGAGGCGAAGTGGCAGGGGCCCTACCTCGCGAAGGCGCTGCCTCTGGACCCCTGGGGAAACGCCTACCAGTACCGCAGCCCCGGGCAATTCGGAGACTTCGACCTCTGGTCCCAGGGCAAGGACGGGCAGCCCGGGGGTTCGGGAGAGGCCGCCGACGTCAGTAACTGGTAGCCGCCGGTGCGTTTTCGTCTCACGGTTCTCACGCAGCGCGAGGGGGTGAAGCAACTGCGCGTCGAGGCGAACTCGGAGCAAGCCGCGGTGCACGAGGCGGCTGCCTCCGGGGCCGCGGTGCTCTCGGTCCGGCGCGAGCAGGTGCTGCCGTTCGCGCGCGGCTGGGGCAGGGCTGCGGTCCCGCTGCTGCTCCTGTCCCAGGAACTGCTGGCGCTGCTGCGCGCGGGCATCGGGCTGGTCGAGTCTTTCGAGACGCTCGCCGAGAAGGAGCAGTCTCCGGCCACGCGAGCGGTGCTCGCCCAGATACTCGAACACCTGCACTCGGGCAAGTCGCTCTCGGCGGCGCTCGAGGCGCATCCCCACGCCTTTCCGCCGCTGTTCGTGGCCTCGGTGCGGGCGAGCGAGCGCACCGGCACCCTGACCGAGACCCTGGGCCGGTACGTGGCCTACCGCCAGCAGATCGAGGCGGCGCGCAAGAAGATCGCCACCGCGCTGGTGTACCCCGCGCTACTGCTCGCCGTGGGCGCGCTGGTGACGCTGTTCCTCCTCGGATACGTGGTGCCGCGCTTCAGCCGCATCTTCGAGGATCGCATGGGAGACGCGCCGCTGATGACGCGCGTGCTGATCGGCTGGGGCGGTGCGATCGACAGACACCCTTTCGAGATCGCGGCCGCGGTGCTCGGCGCGATCGTGCTCCTCGCCTGGGCAGGCTCGCGTCCGGCGGCGCGCGCGCTGGCGCTGCGCGCGCTGCAGGCGCTGCCGCGCGTGGGCGAGCGCCTGCGCCTGTTCGAGCTGGGCCGCATGTACCGCACCCTGGGGATGCTGCTTCGCAGCGGCATGCCCGCGGTGCCGGCGCTGGGCATGGTGCGCGGCCTGATGCAGGAGTCGCTGCGCGCCTCGTTCGACCGCGCCACCGCGCGCATCCGGGAAGGCCTGCCGATCTCCACCGCCATGGCCGATGCGGGGCTCACCAACCCGGTGGCGGTGCGCATGCTGCGGGTGGGCGAGCAGGCGGGTAACATGGGCGAGATGATGGAGCGCCTCGCGGAACTCTACGACGAGGAGAACGCGCGCGCGGTGGAGCTGTTCTCGCGCACCTTCGAGCCCATCCTGATGGCCGTGATCGGCCTGGTGATCGGCTCCATCGTCGTGCTCATGTACCTGCCGATCTTCGAGCTCGCCGCCAATATCCAATAAGCCTGGCGCCTGACGGCAGTCAGGCGCCGTGGGACAGGGGAGCGCGAGGGGAGGTATCCCCTCGCATCAGAACGGACTCCAGCGCCATGGCTTCCGCCGCCGACTTCCGCCGCATCGCCGACCTCGCCCGCCGCGCCGGGACCGATCTGGGCAAGGCGCTCGAAGAGCAGCTGGGCGTCGGCCCCGACGAGGCGGCGCTCATGGTGGGCGAGGCCTACGGGTACCCGGTGCTGTCCATGGCGGAGCTCTCCTCCCTCGATCCGGCGGTGGACGTCGCCCCCTTCGCCGAGATGGCCCGGCGCCGCTGCCTGCTGCTGCGCGACGCCGAGAGCCGTATCGTCGGTGTGATCTCGGACCCGAACGACGCGGCCACCCAGGACTGGGCCGAGGCGCTGGCCGACGGCGCGGTGCGCTGGTGCCTCGCCTCGCACGGGGACGTCGAGGCGCTGCTCGCGCGCACCGAGGACACCATCCGCGCCCTGGAGACCGCGGTGGGAACGGTGGCGGCGGCGGCCGGCCGCGACACCGCCGCCGAGGAGCTGTCGCTGGAGACCATCAGCGGCAGTGCGAGCCCGATCGTGCGCCTGGTGAATTCGACGCTCTACGACGCGCTGCGCGCCGGCGCGAGCGACATCCACCTGGAGACCACGCCCGAGGGGCTGGCCATCAAGTACCGCATCGACGGCGTGCTGGCCGTGGCCGGCAGCTTTCCCGACCCGAGCCAGGCCGACCAGGTCGTCTCCCGCATCAAGGTGATGGCCGAACTGGACATCGCCGAGCGCCGGGTGCCGCAGGACGGGCGCTTCAAGGTGCTGGTGCGCGGGCGCGACATCGACTTCCGCGTCTCGGTGATGCCCAGCATCTTCGGCGAGGACGCGGTGCTGCGCATCCTCGACAAGAAGTTCCTCACCGACGAGCTGCGCGGCCTGCGCCTGGAGAAGCTCGGCTTCGAGGCGCGCGACCTCGCCACCATCCGCCGGCTCTCGAACGAACCCTACGGCATGTTCCTCGTCACCGGACCCACGGGCAGCGGCAAGACCACCACGCTCTACGCCGCCATCACCGAGATCAACACCGGCGAGCACAAGATCGTCACCATCGAGGACCCGGTCGAGTACCAGCTCCCCGGCGTGCTGCAGATCCCGGTGAACGAGAAGAAGGGCCTCACCTTCGCGCGCGGCCTGCGCTCGATCCTGCGCCACGACCCCGACAAGATCATGGTGGGCGAGATACGTGATGCGGAGACCGCTCAGATCGCCGTGCAGTCGGCGCTCACCGGGCACTTGGTGTTCACCACCGTGCACGCGAACAACGTCTTCGACGTGCTCGGCCGCCTGATGCACATGGAGGTGGATCCCTACAGCTTCGTCTCCGCCCTGAACGGCATCCTGGCGCAGCGGCTGGTGCGCCTGGTGTGCCCGAACTGCGCGGCGCCGCACGTGCCCGAAGAGGATCTGCTCACCGGCTCCGGTCTGGCGCGAGCGCAGGTGGCGGACTGGAATTTCCGCCTGGGCGCGGGCTGCGGCCACTGCCGCGGCAGCGGCTACCGCGGGCGCAAGGCGATCGCCGAGTTCCTGGTGCTCTCCGACGAGCTGCGCGAGCTGATCGTGTCACGCCAGTCGATCCGCGCGCTCAAGGCGGCCGCGGCGCGCGAGGGCACGCGCACGCTGCGCATGGCGGCGCTCGACGCGGTGCGCTCGGGCGACACAACGCTCCAGGAAATCAACCGGGTGACGTTCGTCAACTGAACGGCGCGGGCGCGCCGGATCGCCCGCCGGCGCCTCGCCGCGGGCCGGGGCCCTTGCGGCCGGCGCCTGCGGCCTACCAGTCGCGGTAGGGGATGCCGTTGATGCCCTTCAAGGGGCTCATGGAGTACACGTCGTACACGTCCTCGCCCGGTTTGGGCTCGCCGGGCGCGCTCGCGTAGCTGCGCTTGCCCCAGCTCGCCGCGCCCTGCAGCCCGGGGTCCGCGAAGGGATCGGTGGGAATGCGCCGCAGGAAGTAGATCTTCGCCTTCTGCGGGCTCTTCGCGTCCTCCACGCCCGCCGCGAGCGCTTCGAGCGCCGGCGGGTAGCCGGTTTCGCCGGCCTTCTTCGCCACCCGGCCCTCGTCCGAGGCGCGCTTGTAGGCGTCGATCGCGTCGCGGACCTGGCGCAACTGATAGCGCAGCTCCTGTTCCTTCAGGCGCTTGGCGGTCAGGTCCGCGATCGGGAACGCAGTGACCGCGAGCAGGCCCAGGATGGCGAGCGTCGCCATCAGTTCGATCAGCGAAAAGCCGCGGGGCAAGGCAGCGGACATCGCGGTGGTGAATACTCCGGGCGGGGCATCGTGTCTGCGCTGGAGCGATCGTGCCACAGCTGTGATGCGCGCGCGACCCGAAAACCTGAAAGGCCGCGAGGCGCCCCAAGGGCGATTGAGCCGGCAGGGCAGGCGCCGGGACGCTACGCGACAGCCGCGGGCGCGATCCGGATGACCGCGCCCGCGATCGCCGCCCGCCACGCACGCCATCCGCCGTGCGCACCGTCGGACCGGTACGGTTGAAGCCGGTCCGACGGCGCGTGGTCCCGCCAGTACGCCAGTACGCCAGTGCGCCAGTGCGTCAGTGCGTCAGTGCGCCAGTGCGCCAGTACGCCAGTGCGTCAGTGCGTCAGTACGCCAGTGCGTCAGTGCGTCAGTACGCCAGTGCGTCAGTGCGTCAGTACGTCAGCGCTTCAGTGCTTCAGTGCTTCAGTGCTTCAGTACGTCGGTGCGTCAGTACTTCTCTACCCAGAATCCCATCCCCGGTTCGAGCGTCAGTGCCGGGGCCGGTCGGTTGGGCACGCCGAGCTTGTCGTTGGCCGCCGCACAGCCGCCGAAGTCGAGGTAGTTCTGGTTTGCGGCATAGGTGCAGCTGTTGAACGGCGACCCCGTCAGCTCGAGCGACGGCGCGAAGAAGTACCAGCGCCCCCGCGCCGCATCCCAGGCCCACAGCGCGTTGAAGCTGTTGGACACCGACTCAGGCGGCGTGGGCGGCGCGCCCACGCCGTTGGCGAACTGCAGGGCGGTCCGGCTCAAGCCGATCGAGAGCAGGTTGAAGCCGCCGGGCAGCGCCGGGAAGTTGAGTGTGCCGTAGTTGAACGGCGCGCCGCTGGGCGTGACCACGTTGATCGGCTGGTACACGTTCACCCAGAAGCCTTCGCCCGCGGGTACCGTGGTGAGCACCTCGTAACCGTTGGCGGCGGCATAGGCGGCGCTCTGGGCCGCGGTGAGCTGCGGCGTGTGGAAGCGCCAGCGGCCCGGGGCGCCCGGTGAACCGGCCGGGATGGCGTGCCAGCTCCAGACGGCATCCACGTTGGCGCTGACGGTTGGCACCGGGTTGTCGGCGGTGCCGAACAGCGCCACCACGTCGAGCGCGGCCGTGGTGCCGTTACCCGTCAGGTTGAAACCGGTGGTATTGAGCGGCAGCGCCTGGCCCGGCACGAAGCTGGCGGTGACCGACAGGGGCGAGTTCATCGTCACGGTGCAGGCGCCCGACGAATTGGTGCAGGCGCCCGACCAGCCGCTGAAGGCGTAGCCCGTACCCGGCGTCGCGTTGAGGGTCACCTGCGTGCCCGGGGCGAAGTTCGCCGCGCAGGTGCCGGTGCCGCCCTGGCAGTCGATGCCGCCCGAGTCGCTGGTGACGCCGCCCGAGCCGCTGACGCTCACGCTGAGCGCGTGCCCGCTCGCCGCCGGCGTGGTCACCAGCGCGCTCGGCGTCGACAGCGGCGAGCAGTTGCCCGCGGCGTCGCAGGCGGCCACCGCGTAGGTGTAGCCGGAGGAAGGCGCGACGCTCGCGTCGCTGAAGGCGGTGCCGGCGACTCCGCCCACCAGCACGAACGGCCCGGTGCCGCCGGCGCTGCGGAACACGTTGTAGCCGGTCACCGCGACATCGTCGGTGGCCGCGGTCCAGCTCACGCTCACCTGGTTGGAGCCGGCCGCGACGGCCGCCGCGTTGGTGGCCAGGCCCGGCAGCGTGACATCGGCGGCGCCGCTGAAGAAGCTGTACATCCCGGTCCCGTTGGTGGTCAGGCGTGTGACCTGCGAGGTGTTGGCCGCGAACACCCGCGGCAGCACGATGGGCAGTCCCGCGCTCAGCTCCTGCCAGCTCGCCCCGCCGTCGGTGCTCCTGAGCACGCGGCCCGCCGAACTCGTGAGCCCGGGGCTGGCGGCCAGGCTGGATATCGAGTTCCAGCTCGCCACCCACAGAGTCACCTGCGTACCGATGCGCGTGAAGCGCATGTTGGCCACGTTCTCGCCCGCGAGCAGCTGCGTGGAGTTCACACCGGCGTCGATGCTGCGGTAAAGCCCCGCGGCCGCGGTGGGCGCACCCGTGGCGTCGATGCAGCGTGCGCTCCAGTAGATGGTCGAGGGCTGAGTGGCGCTGTCCACCCGCACCGAGGAAGCCCCGCAGGCGCCGGTGAGGTTGTTCTGCAGCGTCCAGGTGGTCCCGCCGTTGGCGCTCTTGTACAGCCCGCCGCGGGTGGCCGCGTACAGCTCGCCCGTCTTGGGATCGATGGCGACGAAGCGCGCGTACAGCGCGTTGCCCGCTAGGTTGCCGCTGATCGCCTGCCAGCTCGTCCCGCCGTCGGAGCTGCGGTATACGCCGTTCGGATAGTTGCCGAACGCGGCGAACAGTCCCGAGGTGTTGGTCGGATCGCCCAGCACCGCCGGCGCCTGCCCCACCAGCGGCGGCAGGCCGAAGTTGACCGCGCTCCAGCTTGTCCCCTGGTCGGTGCTCCTGAACACGCCGTGGTTGTTGGTCGACACGAACACCCCCGCGGCGCTGCTCACCAGGCTGCCGCCGGCGGTCGTGCCGGTGCTGCTGCCGGCGTTGATACCGGTGTAGCCGGTGATACCGGCATCCGACGTGAGCCAGGTCGCGCCGCCGTCCACGCTCTTGTAGACGGTGTTGGACGTGGCGAAGAGAGCGCCGGCGCCGCCGGCGGTGTTCAACACCAGCCCGCCCGGCAGACCGTTGCTCGTCTTGGCCCAGGTGGCGCCGCTGTCGGTGCTCCTGTACACCCCCGCCCCGGTGGCGAAGTACCAGGTGCCGGCCGAATT
>JADLDQ010000009.1 GCA_020846575.1 Burkholderiales bacterium | reverse complement strand
GCAGGCCCACCAGCGGATGGCTGCGATGGACGAAGCGCGTGCCGACGGCCGGCGGGTAGTGAAAGTCGATCGCCAGCGGCTTGCCGATGCCTTCGTCGGCCAGGCGCTCGCGCAGGGTCTGCGGCAGGTGCTGGGGCAACAGCCGCCAGCCGTGCCGGGCACGCGGTTCGAGCGGTGCATTCAGGCGCGCGCAGGCCCCGGCCACGAAGCGCTGCACGTCGTCGGCGTCACCCGGCACCGAACGCTGACACTGCCACTCGGGCAGCACCTCGTCCGGCCGCAGTCGGCGCTGTGCGAAGACGGTGCGGTTGGCGCGGGCTTTCTCCAACGCGTCTCGCCAGCGCAGCTCCAGCGGCTGAAGGGCGATGGGCTCATCGCCGAAGTCGAACCGGCCTTGTTGATACGCACTGCCCACACGCTCGCGCTTGAGCAACGCGGCCTTGATCAGCGCCTGGTTGATGCGGCCCTCGTCCTCGGGCCGGTGCTTGCGCAAGTGCTCGGCCACGTAGTGCGCGGTAGCCACGTAACGGCAGAACACCACGGGGCGGAATCCCGCGTCGAGCAGGCCGCGCAGGTGCTGAATGAGGGTGGCAAGCTTGGGGTCGCCACTGTCGCCGGCCAGCGCGCGTGCCTCGTCGATCAGCGCGGCGAGGCGTTCGGCATCCTCCAGTTGGGCAGCGGGCTCGATGTCGGTGGGTACGAGTTCGTCGGGCGTGCCGTCGAGCACGCGGTCTTCGTCGGCCAGTGCTTCGAGGTCCTCGCGCGTGCCGGCCAGCCGCGTGGTCAGCGCCTTCTCGGCCGCGGCGGGGGAGGAGGCCACGCAGCGCAGCAGCGCCAGTGTGGCGTACCAGATCAGACGGGCGGCGCCGGTTCAGGCGGTTACCCTCGCGGGTGCTCGATTCGCCGAGGTGGCGATAGCCGAGGCAATCCGGCCGCGCCGTGGCGGTGAATAGCGCGACGTCGCGGTTCTGCGTGCGGCGTTCGGAGCGGGGCTGCTCAGGCATGGCCCGTCCCCGACTGCAGCAGGTCGACGAGTCGCGGCAGCGGGATGGCGGTGATCGATTCGTCCAGCGGAAACTCGTGCTCGCCGGGATGGACGATGTAGAGATGGTCGAGCGAGAGGTCCTGCTGGGCGATTCGCATCGACTTGGTGGTGACCGGCTGTTCCGAGAACTTGAACTCGACGCCGAGCCGGCGCCCCGCATGCATCAGCAGCAGGTCGAGCTCGGCGCCGCCGTGCGTGCCCCAGAAATACGCGGCCCGATCGCCGCTCACGCTCAGGATCTGCTCCAAGCAGAACCCTTCCCACGATGCTCCCAGCTTCGGATGGGACTGCAGACCCGGCGGGTCGGGGATGCCGAGCAGCGCGTGCAGCAACCCCGAGTCGCGGATGTACACCTTGGGCGAGCGGACCTGCCGCTTCTTGAGGTTCTCGAACCACGGCGGAAGCGGGCGCACCACGTAGGTAGCACTCAAGATGTCCAGATAGCGCCGGGCGGTCGGCTCGGAAGATCCCAGCGCGCGCGCCAGTTCCGCCAGGTTGACGACTTGGCCGTGGTAGTGCGCCACCATCGTCCAGAAGCGCCCCAGCGTCGCTGCGGGCACCTGGATGCCGAATTGGGGAATGTCGCGCTCCAGGAAGGTCCGGCGGAAATCCTCGATCCACGGGCGCGTGGCTGCGTCATCGGACGCAAGGAGCGCGCGGGGAAACCCGCCGCGCCACCACAACCGGGACAACGCATCGGCACCCAGTTCCGTCAGTGAGAATCCGGTTACGTCGATGAACGACGCCCGGCCCGCGAGGCTTTCGCTGCCCTCCTTTATCAGCGCGGGCGAGGCGCTTCCGAGAATCAGAAAGCGCGCAGGAATGCCCGGTCGATCCGCGAGCACCCGAAGCAGTGGGAAGAGATCGGGCCGGCGCTGCACCTCGTCCAGGATCACGAGACCGGCGAGAGGCCGCAGGACCAGCTCCGCATTGACGAGACGGGCCAGATCAGTGGGCGACTCGAGGTCGAAGAAGTGCACCGCCTCGGCGGATGCATCCGCGAACATCCGGGCGAGCGTGGTCTTGCCCGCCTGGCGCGGTCCGACCAGCGACACGATGGGGTTGTCCCGGAGACGCTCGCGGATCGTTTGGAGGTAGGCGGTACGACGGACGGTCATTTTCAAGCAATTCTAACTGTTATATTTAGTTTTGCAATGATAACTGCAGGCGACCAGGAACCAGAAGCACCATGGTCTCCTGGCGTGACCGTCCAATTGCCGGATGAGACCAAGGACGTCGAAAGCGTGCGGGAGAGCGACGACGGCCTTACATTTCCATGAAATCCTAATGTCGTAGTTCAGACTTGCAGGGTTTTGTCCGCCTGCAAGCATATGACTGGCTGTGCCCAAGCGCCGCTTGTTCAGGGATGGCAGCGTCTATCTGTAATACCGCCAGGCGCTATCTTCGTTAGTTCTATGATTACATTAAGCATATCAATAGGTTAATGGAAATCGAGCACGGTATTATCTCGGATGTCCGGGCTTGGCCATGTTGACCGTCAGGCAACGGCATTGCTTAGGCTGGCACGGCCTCCCTGGGCACACCCTCTTTGACACAGCGCATGAACGACTTCGTCTCCGTGAAACACCGGAACCCCGCCTCGCCGGCAATCCTGATCGTGGCGGCGTCCTCGTTGAGCAGGACCGCGACCGGCTGGCTCAATTCCTCCCGCAATCCGCTCGGCCAGGCCAGATCGAACACGGCCCGCTGCTCACCGGACTGCGGATCGGCGAAGTCGTAGGAGACGACACCGCGCGACAGTCCTTGCGATTCCACCCAGTCGTTCAGCGCCTGGATCTCGGTCTCTTCGTCTTCGCGGGTGATGCCGCCACCGACCGAAATCGTGGACGGGACCGCCGACGCCGGACCGGCGAGCCAGCGGTTGTCGCCGTGCAGTAGCTCCTCCATGCGACGGTTGAGCTCGGCAGACAGCAGCACCTTGCGCGCTTCGAGCACATCGAGCTCGCCTTCCTCCTTCGCGGTGTCCTGCGAGCGGCGGCGCTTGTGCTTGATCGCGTCGAGGATGCCGGCCTTCTTCGCCTCGAAGGCGGCGAGCGCGGCCTCGCGCGCCGCGAGGTCCAGCGCGACCGCCATCACTCGGCCGCTCTCCCAGTCGCGCAGCGCGGGGCTGAAGAAGGCCTGCGCCTCGCGCGCCGCGTCGCGCAGCAGCGGTGGCAGCGCATCGGCCGGATAGGGCAGTGGGTCGAGCGGCTCGGTCAGCGGCTCGGGGTCGGCCCAGTCGGGCGCAGAACGCGATCCTCGGCGCAGACTATACCGACGCTGGGCACCCCTGCTCCGCGAACCGCTGTCCGCACTGCGGACAGTGCGCAGTGCCGGTGCAGGTCGTTGAAGTCCGATGCGCCGGCCGGGCGGTCTGGCCCGAAATCCGGAGTCGCCACAAGCCCGCCCATCGCCAATGCGGCCTGCCGCTCGTGCGTGAGCCCCGGGTTGCCTGGCGTGTCGCGGTCGTCGTCGGCGCACACGACGATACCTGCCTGCGGATGCGTGTCCCGAATCGCCCGCGCCACCGCCGCGAGGTTGCCGGCGTGGAAGCCCACGGCCACCGTATGGCCGGTGGCCTCGTGCACGCTCGCCCCGGTCGCAAAGCCCTCGACGAGACAGGCGACATCAGGCGCCGCGGCGCTCGATTCACCTTGCGCGTCGTCGCCCTGTTCGCCGATCAGGCAGTGGAGGCCCTGCACGCGGGCGCCCATGAGGAAGCGCTTGGTGCCGCTCGCGCCGATGAACTGCAGGCCGTGCAACACGCCAGCCGCATCGCGCGTGATGAGCGCGGCGCGGAACCGGTGCAGAACGTCGGACGCCGGGAATGTCGTCACGCCCGGTGGCGCTGCCGGCTTGAAGCGTTGGACACTCATGCCGCACGGTCACCGCGTGGCCGGCGCATTGCCCGGGCGCGCGCCCTTCACCCGCGCGGCGATCCAGTCGCTGATGTCCGATTCGCGCCAGCCGACGGCACGCAGCCCGAGCCGCACGGGCTTCGGGAAAACGCCGTCCTTGCTGTATTGGTAAAGCGTGCTGCGCGACAGGCCGATGCGTTGCTCGACTTGCGGCCGACGCAGGATGGCCGCCTCGTGCTGGATCTTCTGGTGCATGTTCGTCATCTCCCGATTGTGAGTGGACGATCGTCGGGACCGGCGTCGCACGCCCGCGGCATGCGCAGGCCCAGTTCAGGAGAAACGGATTCGCGCGGGAAAGTGTCGGAACGGCGTATCCGGCGCCGGCTTGCACTGCAGGCTCACAGCCACCCGCGGAACGCGACGCGATTGCACGGCGCGCACCACGATCGATACCCTGCGCAACCAGGATCGCCATCGGGATTGCGTGAGCGCGCCACCGGACTACAGTTGCTCGAGCGATTCCACGCTGGCTGAGTCAGCCCGATTGATGCCCGTCAGCGCATCGCCCAGCCCGCAACAACGAGCGCCCAAGCCGGCCTCATCTTCTGCAAGCCGGCGGCCGCGAGGCCGGAGATCGGCGTCGCGTTCATCACGCCGAGCGAAAAATCGGCACGCAACGGTCCCTGCGCCAAGGCACGGCGGACCGCCTGCGCCAGCCGCAGCGACGGGTCCTCTGCGCCAAGCGCGTCGTCACTGCGCGGCGCCAGCCGGTCGTGACGACGCGCGAAATGCACCAGCCCTCAATGGGTTGACCCAGGCTGGCGCAAGTGACGACCCCCAGTGACGGGGTCGCCGATCAGGCCGGCAAGACCCG
>JADLDQ010000008.1 GCA_020846575.1 Burkholderiales bacterium | reverse complement strand
TCCCTTTGTTCAAGTTGGGCGGATCACGTAGTTCCATCGAGGCAGGAGGGGATCATTGTTGATGGGCAGATCTCGCATGGCAGTGTCGGGGATCGTGGTGCCCTTGGGGTAATGCTGGCGAACCAGATGCGCGCGCAGGTGTAGTCCCGTGGTAGTGCGTGTGGTGCGGAGGTAGTTGAGGATGGTGTCGTAACTGTCCAAGGGATGGCCCGCCCAGTTCCTGCTGATCTGGCTGAACAGCCGATGCTCGATCGGGTTCCACTTGGAAGCGCCCGAAGGATAGTGGGCCACGGTGATCACCAGGCCGTGGCGTTCACAGAGTTGGCGCTGCAGCAGGCACTTCCAGGCCCGACAAGTCGGTGCATTGCTACCGCCGGCGTCGGCGAGGATGGCCAGTTGACGCACACGACCATAGCGGCGTTGGCCTTCGTGGCGCCACCAGGTGGCGATGGAGTCCACGGCAAATTCAGGCGTATCGTGGGAGGTACCGACGAACACCGTGCCACGGTTGGCCAGCAGGTCATACACGCCGTAGGGGACCGCGATGCCGTAGGCGTCGGAGCGAAAGTCGTGGTCGTTCACATGGATGGGTTGTCGGCGCCAGCTTGTCCCGGGGTTCTTGAACTGCCCGGCCAGTTCCTTGTTCTTGGTGTCCACGCTGATCAGTGGCAGTCCGCGGGCGGCAAAGTCCTTTCGGATCTGAGCGATGCGCAGGAACCGGGCATCGCGTTCTTCAGCCGAGACGCTGCAGACTCACGAGAGCTGCTTGTGATTCACCCGCAGCGAGAAGTCCACGTCCTTGAGCAGCTTGGCCACGGTGCGGTCGCTCACGGCAATGCCCAGATCGTGTGGCTCTGCAGCGATCTTGGCCGTGGTGCGGCGCGTCCATCGCAAGCCGGTGATCGGGTCCCCGGCGCTGTCCTGCTGCATCAAGGCTTCGATTCGGGCGATGACTTGCGGCGTTTTTTTCCCACCGCTTTGCGGCCCGCGCCGCGGGCGCGGACCCGCTCGCGCTGCACGTCTTGAGCGAGTAGCTCACGGCGTCCCCTGGCGACGGTGCCGGGATCCACACCGAGCAGCTCGGCGATGCGCACATCGCCCCCGCGACCGGTCTTGAGCGCTTCCAGGCCGGCGTACAAACGCCGCTGCTTCTCGTCGAGCAGACTGAAAAAGGCTGTCCGTTGGAACTCACCCATGTATGGCATCAAGGGCCAAGGCCGGTTCGTGAGCTTCCATGTCTTCGCCAGCTATGTGAAGGTCACATTTTTCAAGGGCACATCCCTGGAACCGGTTCCGCCCGGTGGCAGGACCGAGGAGGCGCGATGGCTCAATATCCACGAAGGCCAGCTCAATGAAGCACAACTGGTCAAGTGGGTGCGGCAAGCTGCAGCAGTTCCCGGCTGGGGCAAGTCATGAGCGAGGCCAAACGCGGTCTGTGGCCTAACAACGTTCCGAGTGTCTCGAGTAACGGTAGGCCCAACCCGGCGGTCGAACGGACGCGCCGATGCGGGCCTCGCTCTTCGGGTGGGCGTCGGTGGCGGCGCGCCGGTTGCCTTGCACGTGTGCGCAGCGTGGAGCTGGACATCGATGTCGAATGCGATGACAACCGGACCTTCAAGACTGGCTACGGCTTCACCGCCGGCGGGGAATTCAAAGACCTGGCTCTGACGTACAAGGGCTGGCAGGCCAGCGACAGGTGCTTGCCCTGTATAGCGAGGGCTGACCCCGCGCTGCAGCGACGAGTCTACGGCGGCGCTGCACTGGGCGGTTCCGGCGGCTCGAGGCGATCGTTGGGCGTCACGCTCGAGCGGCGGCCGTGCTTGACGCCCGGCCTCGCGCCCGAGTAGCATCGCCCCGCCCGCGCCGCCGGTCACGCACCCGCGCACCCCGGTCACGAAGGACGGCCAGGACCGCGAACTGGAGACTCCCCACTTGTCCACCTCCGAAGTGAGTGCTTCCGGCGCCGCGCCCGAGCGCGCGCGGCCCGGCCGCAAGAGCAAGGAGATCAGCCTCGAGGAGGCGGGCCGGATCGTCGCGCAGGCGCGCGTGATCCATCTCATGAACTCGGCGATGGCGCTGGTGCGCGCGGCGATCCGGGCGCGCGCCCGCGGGCTCACCGTCATCCCGCAGGTCACCTCCTCGCTTTCGGTGGACCTGCTGGTGGCCGCCGGCTGCGTGGAAAAGCTCTATATCTCCTACATCGGCTTCGAGAGCTTGGGCTTCGCGCCGGCGTTCCGCCGCGCGGCCGAGGACAAGCGTATCGAGATCGTCGAGGCGGACGAAGCCTTCCTCATGCTCGGCACGCGCGCCGCGGCGGGCGGTATGCCGTACGTGCCGATACGCCATGTCTACGAGGCGACCGACCTGCCGCGGCTGAACCCCCTGCTCAAGAAGGCGCGCGACCCGTTCAGCGGCGAGGATGTCTACGCCGTTCCGCCGCTCGCGGGCGACGTATGCCTCGTGCACGCGCAAGAATGCGACGTCCATGGCAACGCGCAGGTCTGGGCCGGCAACCAGCAGGAGATCGACAAGGCCATGGCCTCGCGCTTGGTCATCGTCAGCGCCGAGCGCATCGTTCCGGTCGATCGCACCCGGGAGAACGTGGAGAAGGTGACCTTGCCGGGATACCTGGTGCACGGGGTGGTGCACGCACCGTTCGGCGCGCATCCGCTGGTGTGCGCGCGCCACTACGAGCCGGACACAGCGCACCTGCAGGCCTACTTCGACGCGCACGCGAAGGGGCAGGTCGGCGACTACCTCGAGCGCTACGTCCACGGGTGCAGGGACGAGGCGGACTACCTGGAGCGGGTCGGCGTGCGCCAGGTGATGGGTTTGATGCGCAACGTCTGACGGCCCCGGCGGGGCCGCCGCCGAGCGCTTCGACAGGAAAGATGCCGCGGGGCCGACTCGCCTCGCGGCGCCAACACGGTAAGGAGCGTCGATGGCCAGACCGGCCGATACCGGGACCGAACGCTACTCGATGGCGGAGCTGATGGCCGTGGAGATGTCGCGCAACCTCGCCGCCGACGACGGCACGCTGGGCGGCGTGGGCGGCGGCGCGACCATTCCCATGGCCGCTGTACGGCTCGCCACGCTGACCGTGGCGCCGAACCTGTGGTGGTTCTGCGGCGGCAGCGCCGCCATCAACCCCGTGTTCAGCGAGTTGCCGCTGACCGCGCACGATCCGCGCGCCTTCGTCGGCGCGGAAGCGCGCGTACCGATGCAGCGCACCGTGGACATGGGCATGCGCGGCACGCTGTGGGGGTGGGGGTTCAACGGCGGCATGCAGATGGACAAGTTCGGAAACTGCAACATGATCGGCATCGGTCCCTACGAGCGGCTGAAGGTCCGCGGACCGGGAACGGTCGGTACGCTGTGGACCGCCTCCATGACCAAGTATTACCTGTACTTCTGGCACCACAACCCGAGGGTTTTCGTCGACAAGGTCGACTTCATCTCCTCGCCCGGGTTTCTGCAGGGAGGCGACAGCCGCTGGAAGTCGTGCCGCCCGGGCTCGCTGGGACCGGCCCTGGTCTACACCCCCATGTGCGTCATGGATTTCGAAGAAGGGTCGCACCGTCTGCGCCTGCGCTCGGTCAACCCCGGCTACGACGCGGCCGACGTGGTGGCCGCGACCGGCTGCGAACTGGTGGTCCCCGTGCAGCCCGCGCGCACCGCGTCCCCGAGCGAGGCCGAGCTGCAACTGCTCTTCACACAGGTCGACCGCAACCGGGTGTTGAAGCACTACCGGTTGACGGCCGGTTGAGCGCGCCGGCGCCCGGGCCCCGGGTGCGGCGTCGCGAGGAGGTCCATTGAGTTTCGATCCCCGAGCGCTCGCCGCAAGGGTGCGCGAGCTCGGCAACCGCCTTTCGCCCGCGGTGCTGGAGGCCTCGCAGGCTCTGTACGCGCCGTTTCACGAGCGCGAACCCTACGCCGGCGTGCGGGTGACGCGCGACCTCGCCTACGGCGGGAATGAACGCCAGCGGCTCGACCTGTTCGAACCGCTCGAGCTGCCGGCGGGACGCGCGCTGCCCGTGCTCGTCTTCGTCCACGGGGGCGGCTTCGTGGGCGGCGACAAGAAGCGTCCCGGAACGCCCTACCACGACAACGTCGCGCTCTGGGCGGTGCGCCACGGGATGCTCGGCGCCAACATCACCTATCGCCTCGCACCCGGGTTCGCCTGGCCGGCCGGCGCCGAGGACGCGGGCGCGGCGCTCGCATGGCTGCGCAAGAACGTCCAGGATCGCGGCGGTGACCCGGAGCGCATGTTTCTCATGGGCACCTCGGCGGGCGCGGTGCACGCGGCGAGCTATGCGGCCCACCCGGCCTTCCATCCCGCGGCCGGCGCGGGGATCGCCGGCGCGATTCTTGTCTCTGGCCTCTACGATCTGGAAACCGCGCAACGCAACGCGCTGCTCCGCGCGTATTTCGGCGAGGACCCGGCGCGCTACGCGCAGCGCTCCACGCTCGCGGGGCTCCTCGCGAGCCGCGTTCCGCTCCTGTTCGCGCTGGCCGAGCACGACCCCGACGATTTCGAAGCGCAGGCGCTGCGCCTGGTCGGTGCCTTCCACGCCCGGCAGGGGCGCTGGCCGCGCCTCGCGCGCCTGATGGGCCACAACCACTTCACTGCGACGCTGCACCTCAATACGCCCGATGAGTGGTTCGGGCGGCAAGTGCTCGATTTCACCGGCGCCTGAGGCGCCGCGCCCCGGCCTAGTCCACGGAGATCCCGGTCTCCTTGATCACCCGCGCCCAGTGCGCCAGGTCGGTCCGGATAAGCGTGGCGAATTCCTCCGGGCTGCTGGTGGTCGCCACCAGCCCCTGCTTGGCGAGGAGTTCCTTCATCGACGCCGTGTTCAGGACCGCAGCGAACTCGGCGTTCAGCCTGCGCACGATCTCGGGCGCGACGCCGGCCGGCGCCAGGAACCCGAACCAGACGTCGAACCTGAATTCGGGGTAGCCCGCCTCGCCGATGGTCGGTACCTCGGGCGAGAGCGGCCAGCGCTGGGCGCCGATCGCCGCCAGGATCCGCAGCTTGCCGGCCTTCGCCTGCGGAATCGCGACGTTGGCCGAGGCGAAGATGGCCGAGACGTCGCCCGCGAGCACCGCCTTCACCATGTCACCGGGCGTCTTGTACGGAACGTGCGTGAAGTCCGCGCCGGACATGCGCTTGAACAGTTCCATCGCGATGTGCTGCGGAGTGCCGTACCCGGGCGAGGCGTAATTGAGGCGACCGCCGCGCGTGCGCGAGAGCGCCACGAGTTCCTTGACCGAGCGCACGCCCTCCAGCGCGGGGCTCACCACCAGCATGGTGGGGGCGGACCAGGCCGCCAGGATGATGGGGTCGAACTGCCGGACCGGGTCGTACGGGACCTTCCGGTACAGGCTCGGGTTGATGGCGAACGAGGTGATCTGGAGCATGATCGTGTAGCCGTCGGGGGCGGCCCGGGCGACATGGGCCGCGGCGATGTTGCCGCCGGCCCCGGGCATGTTTTCGATGACCACGGCGCTCGAAAGGCGCGCACCCAGATCCTGCGCCAGCGCGCGCGGCAGCGCGTCCAGCGATGTCGCCGGCGAGGCGGGCACCACCACGCGGATCGGCCGCACCGGATATGCCTGCGCGAGCGCCGCGCCGGCCGCCGCGAGCAGCGCGCCGGCCGCCGCGAGCAGCATCAGCCCCGCCAGGAATCCGCCCGGACCGCGCCGGCCTCTACCGTGGTCTGCTCTCATGGTTTCCCTCCGGATCTCGCCTGGTTCATTACATGCAGCCGCATACCCGCCGCCGGGCGAGGCACACCCGGCGCGCCGCGGCGGCGCCGCGGGGACGCTCACGGCATCAAATCGACGTGTCACGGCATCACCTCGACCTGTCGGGGCATCACCTCGACGTACTCGTAGACCTCGCAGTCGGTGATCTGGCGCCTCACGGGCAGCGCGAGACGCCCGAACCAGGCCGCCGGATCGTGGCGGTCGATCTCGCGGCCGATGAACCGCAGCAGCTCGCAGATCGGCTCGACGACGTTGCGGCGGTAGCGCTCGTCGCCCTTCACGTAGCCGAGGTACAGGTTCTTCATGCAGTTGCCGCGGCACCAGCCGTAGGCCTCGCAGCCGCCACAGGGCATGGCCTCGGTGTGCTGCAGCGGGCTTGGCGCGAGCCAGTTGTCCTTGACGCTGCCCATCAGCATCTCCGGCGCGTACATCATGTCCGGGCAGGGGTAGATCTGCCCGTCGGGCATCACGTTGATCAGGTGCGAGGACACGCGGCACTGCGTGCGCCCGGCGTACAGCTCGCGCGCGCGGCCGGGCAGCAGCTTGTTGCGCACGATCCCCATCAGCGGTATCAGCGCATAGAGCCGGTCGCTGCGCTCGAAGAAGCGCTCGATCAGCCGCGCGAGGACGGCCCGGCGCCGCGCGCACGAATCCCCGCCGTACATCTCGTCCGCCACGAACTGCCAGTACAGGTAGTCGAACGGCGAAT
>JADLDQ010000007.1 GCA_020846575.1 Burkholderiales bacterium | reverse complement strand
TGTTGTGGGTATCGCCGTCGTTCAGGCACACGGTGGCGCTGATGCCGTCCTCGCCGCGCTTGGCGCCCCAGCCGCCGCCGGTGGGGCCGACGCCCCCGATCCAGAGCCGGGCGTCGCGCGGCGAGATGCCGCTGATCAGCGCCACCACCAGGTCCGCGTGGTGGCCGGCGATGGTGCGCTCGGGGATCGCCGGCGCCATCGCCTTGAAGATGGTGTCGATCACCGTCATCGGAAAGGTCATCCACCAGCGCATCGCCGCCGGCTTGACCGCGCTGACGATGGTGCCCGGCGGCACGATCACATCGAGGGACCTGAAGCTCCCCTCGTTGATCGGGTAGTCGCTCGGCGAGGTGAGGCACTTGTAGGCCACCTGCGCGCAGGACAGACCCGTGGTCGCCCCGGCGTTGTAGAAACCGCGCACCTGCGCGCCGACCTCGCTCAGGTCCACGGTCATGCGCTCGCCCTTTTTCACCACGCGCACCTTGATCGGCACGCGCCGCCCGATGTCCACGCCGTCGTCGTCCATGAAGGACTCGGCCTCGTATACGCCGTCGGGAATCGCGCGGGTACGCGCGCGCGCGGCGGCCTCGGCGTTGTCCATGATGCGCTCGATCGCCGCGAGCACCGGCTCCCGGCCGTAGCGATCCAGCAGTTCCAGGAAGCGGCGCTCCCCGGTGTTGAGGGCCGTCACCTGCGCGCGCAGATCGCCCATCGCGGTTTCCTCGATGCGCACGTTCATGCGGATGATGTCCACCAGGTCGCGGTTCACCACCCCGGCCTTCTGGTACTTCATGATCGGGATCTGCAGGCCCTCGGCGTAGATGTCGGTGGTCACCCCGCCCAGCACGCCGCCCACGTCCCGCCAGTGCGCCATGCAGCAGGCGAAGGCGACCAGTTTCCCGCCGTGGAAGATCGGCTTGCTGAAGGTGAAGTGGTACAGGTGGCTGCCGGTGATGTAGGCGTCGTTGGTGACCAGGATGTCCCCGGGCGCGAGATCGTCGCGGCCGAAGCGGGCGAGTTTCGCCTTGACCGTCTCCGACATGCCGCGGATGAAGGTGGGCAGACCCAGCCCGATGGAGATGGTTTCGCCCTCGGCCGTATACAGGCCCACGGTGAAGTCCAGGGCCTCGTAGATGATCATGTTGTACGCGGTACGGGTGAGGTTGATCTTCATCTCCTCGGTCACCGCCAGCACGCCGTTGCGCACGATCTCGGTGAGAACCGGATCGGCCGCCCGCCGCTGCGCGCCCGCCGCTGTGCGCGTTCGCTTCGACGCCCGCGTGGCTGCCTGCTTCATGCACTGCCTCCGGATGAAGGGGTTCGGGCCGCTGCCGCGCGCGCTCGGAGCGCTTCGCCGGGATCGTCCTCGCCAAGCTTCCTGTTTCTCATCGCCTGCGCCTGCCGACCGCGATCACCAGGTTGCCGAACGGGTCCACCTGCATGCGGTCGCCGGGCAAGAGCACGGTGGTCGAGGCGTGCTCCTCGATGAGCGCCGGTCCGGCGATCCGGTTGCCGGCCCGCAGATCGTCGCGCGCGAACGTGGGCGTGGAAGCCGCCTTGCCGATCTCGGCGAAATACACCGAACGCTTGCCGCGGTGCGCGGCCTTCGAGGGCACCGGTCCGCCGCGGGCGATGCGCTCCATGGGGGGTTTGTTCATCAGACCGGTGACGGTGCAGCGCAGGCTCACGATCTCCGCGCGCTCCTCCGGCGCGCAGGTGCCATAGCGCAGCTGGTGCACCTCGTCGAAGTGGGTCTTGATCGCCTCGCGGTCGCGCCGCCTGAATACCGAGGGCGACAGGTCCACGGTCACCGGGTGCTCCTGGCCGACGTAGCGCATGTCCGCCGCGCGGGCGACGCTGACCCGCGAGGCCTTGATGCCGCTGCCGGCGAGCGCCTTGTTTCCCTCGGCGATCATCGACTCGTAGATGCGCTCGATCTCGGCGAACGGCGCCTCGTCCAGGCGGGTGAACCAGGTCTTCACGTAGTCGTAGCGCAGGTCCGAGTGCAGCATGCCGAATGCGCAGAAATGGCCCGGCGCGCGCGGGACGATGATCTTCCTCTGGCCGATCTCGCGCGCGATGGCCGAGGCGTGCAGCGGCCCGGCACCGCCGTAGGCGATGAGCGAGAACGCCGCCGCGTCCAGTCCGCGCTCGGTGGACACGCCCTTCACGGCGTAGGACATGGCGGTGATCGCGATGCGCAGGATGCCGTCGGCGGCATGGGTCACGTCCACGCCCAGGGGCCTGGCGACGTGCTCGCGGATCGCCGCCTCGGCGGCCTTCACGTCGAGCTTCATCTCGCCGCCGAGGAAGCGCTCGGCGCCGAGGCGCCCGAGCACCAGGTTCGCGTCGGTCACCGTCGGCAGCTTCCCGCCCAGGCCGTAGCAGGCGGGACCCGGCTCGGCCCCGGCGCTCTGCGGCCCGACGCGCAGCGCGCCGCTGTCGTCCACGTTCGCGATGCTTCCGCCGCCGGCGCTCACCTCGAACACGTCCACCATCGGGATCTGCACCGGCAGGCCGGTGTTGTACCCGCCGATGAGCGCTGAGCCGGTGGTGAGCACCTCGCCCTGGTAGATCACACCCGCCTTGGCGGTGGTGCCGCCCATGTCGAAGGCCACCGCGTCGCCGAGCTTCATCTCGCGGCACAGCGCCTGCGCGCCGATCACCCCGGCCGCGGGGCCCGATTCGAGCATGCGCACGCACTGCACCTGCCCCTGGTGCGACTCGTACAGGCCGCCGGTGGACTGAACCAGCAGGAACGCCCCCTTGAATCCGGACGCCTTGATGTGCTGCTCGATGCCCGCGATGTAGCGGCTCACCGTGGGTCCGATGTAGGCGTTGGCGACCACGGTCGAGCAGCGCTCGTACTCGCGGTATTCCTGCGACAGCTCGTGGGAGGCGGAAACGAAGGCGCGCGGCAGCCGCTGCTGCACGATCTTCTTGATGCGCCGCTCGTGGTCCGGGTTGCGGTAGCAGTGAAGGGTGAGGATCGCCACCGCCTCCACGCCCAGGGCCTCGAGCCGGTCGCAGACCGCGTGCACGCTCGCCTCGTCCAGCGGCGTGTAGACCTCGCCCTCGGCGGTCATGCGCTCCTTCACCTCGAACCGAAGCGCCCGCTCGACCAGCGGCACGTGCTTCTTGAAGAAAAGGTTGTACGCGTCGGGCCGGTTGATGCGCCCGATCTCGTAGATGTCCCGGAACCCCTCGGTGATGACCAGCGCGGTCTTCGCCCCGGTGCGCTCGAGCATCGTGTTGATCGCGATGGTCGAGCCGTGCAGGAACAGCGCCGCCTCCGCGTAGCGGGTTGCGGCCTTGGCGATGCCGTGGGTAATGCCCAGCTCCAGGTTGCCGGGTGTGGACAGCGCCTTGCCGAGCAGCATGCGCCGGCTCTTCTCGTCGAAGGCGGCCACGTCGGTGAAGGTCCCACCGATGTCGGCGGCGAGCCGCGTGCGCGGCGGCGATGCGGCTTTGCCTCGGATGCTCAATGCAGTGCTCCTGTCGATGGTGAGGCCCCGGGTCGCGAATGCGGGGCCTGCGGCGCGCCGCTTTGCGCCGGCCGCCGCGCCTCGCCGCGTTTGTCCCGAGGCGCACGGCACGCCCGGCCCGGGGGCCGCGCCGCCGGGG
>JADLDQ010000409.1 GCA_020846575.1 Burkholderiales bacterium | reverse complement strand
GCTGGGGATCTCGTGCGAACGCTGCCACGGCCCGGGCAGCGCGCACGTACAGTGGCACCGCACGCACCCGAACGAGAAGCCCGGGCGCCACATCGTCCAGCCCCAGAAGCTCTCGCGAAACCAGCGCCTGGAACAGTGCGCGCAGTGCCACGGCGACGCGGGGCGCCTGATCCGGCCCGCGTTCAGCTACCTGCCCGGCGATCCGCTGTCCGGGTACATCCGCCAGGTCTCGCCGCGCCTGAAGGGCAAGTCCGTCTTCCTGCACACCGCCGACCAGGACCAGCGCCTGCGGCTGAGCAAGTGCTTCCAGGGCAGCGAGCGCCTGGAATGCATCTCCTGCCACGATCCGCACGCGGCTCAGATCGACACCGTCGGCGTCTCCAAGCGCGCCTGCCTGAAGTGCCACCAGCCCGAGTCCTGCGGCGAGGCGCCCAATCTGCCCGAGGGCCTGCGCGGCGACTGCGTGGAATGCCACATGCCGCGCCGCAGCGACCTGCACACCACCTACGACACGCCGGACCAGGACTACCTGCACCTGATCCAGCTCTGGGAGCACAAGATCGGCATTCACCCCGACGGCGCCTTGAAGCACCGCCTGCTCTGGCAGCGCGCGCGCAACGATCCGGCGCTGAAGGATTCCAGCGCCGAACTGGAGGCGCGCTTCGCCGACCAGAAGCTCGCGGAGGCCGCCGCTTACAAGAAAGAGCGCAAGTACCTCGAGGCGATCAGCGTCTACCGCGAACTGCTGGCCCTGAAGCCCGCGCAGGCGCCCGCCGCCGCCGCGAAAGACGGCCTCGCCGAAGCGCTGGCGCGCCAGCGCGCGCACGACGAGGCCCTGGCGCACGACCAGAACGCGCGGATCGCGCTGGAGTCGAACAAGATCGCGGAGGCCGAAGCGCAGTTCCGCAAGGCGCTGGAATGTTCGCCCGGCCTTCCGCAGGCGCTTACCGGGCTGGGCGCGATGGCTGCCGCGCAGGAACGCTACGACGTGGCGCTCGCGTACTGCCGCCAGGCGCTGGAGCGCGAGCCCGATAACGCCGAGGCCCTGGGCGGGATCGGCGCCGTGCTGGCGCGCACCGGGCATCCGGAAGAGGCGCGCGCCAACTT
>JADLDQ010000006.1 GCA_020846575.1 Burkholderiales bacterium | reverse complement strand
TGGTGACGGAAACGGGCATGTGCCTGAAACCCTCGCTCGCGCCCGGGTTCGGGCTGGCGCTCGACGAGGAAGTGGCGCAGAAGACGCTGATCGTGGACTGAGTCACGAGGAGCGAGGGGCTGTTCGCTCCTCGCGCACCCCCCCGACTTTCGGGGAAAGCCCGGGCTTTCTTTGCAGCGAGGCACCCCGTCCCGGTGCGGATTCTCTCGGCGACTCCACCCCTGCCCGGATTCGCCCGGCGGCCCGGGGGACCCGGAGGACGGGCTTCAGCGGCTGCGGCGCGCCGCCTCGTAGAGCGGCACGACGATCGGCAGAAGCGCCTCGATCTGCCTCACCCGGTTCGCCTCGGCCGGGTGGCTGCTCAGGAATTCGGGCGGGCGCCCGCCGCCGCTTGCGCTCATCATCTTTTTCCACAGGCTGATCCCCGCGCGGGGGGCGTAGCCGGCGCGCGCCGCAAGTTCCAGGCCGATGCGATCGGCCTCGCTCTCGTCGGTGCGGCTGAACCGGGTCGCGATCAGCGTCTGGTAGGCGATCGAGGCGATATCGGCGGAAATCTGGCCGAGGCCGAACAGCGAGGCCCCGGCGCCGATGGCCGCCTGCGCCGCGATGGCCTGCGACACCTGCTCGCGCGAGTGCTCGCGCAGCGCGTGCGCGATCTCGTGCCCCATCACGATCGCGATCTCGTCGTCGGTGAGGCCGAGGCGCCGGATCAGGCCGGCGTAGAACATGATCCTGCCGCCCGGCATGCAGTAGGCATTGAGCTCGTCGCTGCCGATCACGTTCACTTCCCAGTTCCAGCCGGGCGCGTCGGGGCGGAAAACGCGGGTCTGGGGCTGGATGCGGGCGGCGATGGCGCGGACCCGCCTGAGCATCGTCGCGTCGGTGTTGAGTGTGCCGCCGGTGGCGGCGTCGGATTTCAGCTTGTCGTAGCTCTGGGCAGCGAGCTTGTCGAGTTCCGCCGAGGAGACCAGCAGCAGTTGCCGGCGCTCCGCGCCGACCGCGCCGCCGGAAGTGGTGGTCTGGCAGCCGCCGAGCGCCAGCGCGGAAAGGGTAAGGGCGATCGCTGCAATGGTTCGACGGGTGAGCATGGTCCGGTGCCCGAGCTTTGTCTGCGCCCGCGAGCGCCTGGCGTCGCCGGCGCCGGCGCACGGCGCAGTTGCGCGTGTGGCCAGAGCCGTGCTCGCGGCAGGCGCACGATACTCCTGAGCGCACCCGCAGTTCAATCTCCCGGTCCTATGCCTTGAGGGCGGTCCCCGGCGATCCTCCGGCGGAGCCCGCCCCGCCGGCTGGATTTCGCAGGGCGCGCACGCCGCAGGACAGGCCCCCGAACAGTTCGCCGCCTTCATCCGCGGCGAGATCGACAAGTGGGCGAAGGTGGTGAAGGCCTCGGGGGCGAAGATAGACAACTGAGGGATCGTCCGATGCGCGGGGCGCGCGGCGCCGTTCGCGAGTCAGGACGAGGCTCAGGTTCGCGCGTGTATCGCCCGCCACACCCGATCCGGCGTGGCCGGCATGTCCAGGCGAGTGATGCCCAGCGGCTTCAGCGCATCGAGGATCGCGTTCATCATCACCGCCAGCGCGCCCGTCGTGCCCGCCTCGCCGCCACCCTTCACGCCGAGCGGATTGCCCCGGGTGATGACCTCGTTGTTCTCCACCACGAACTCGGGGAGCAGATCCGCGCGCGGCAGGCCGTAGTCCATGAAGGAGCCCGACAGGATCTGGCCCTCGGCGTCGTGCACCACCTGTTCGGTGAGCACCTGCCCCACGCCCTGCGCGATGCCGCCGTGCGTCTGCCCGTCCACGATCAGCGGGTTGACCACACGCCCCACGTCGTCGATGCACACGTAGCGCCGGATCTCGACGACGCCGGTGTCGGGGTCGATCTCCACCTCGGCGGCCGCGCAGCCGTTGGGATAGGCGGGGATGCGGCCCACGAATCTGGAATCGCCGGCTAGCGGCCCGCACAGCGCCTCGGGCACCTTGCCGGCAGCCGCGGCGCGCGCGGCCTCGAACAGGGTCACCGAACGGTCGGTGCCGGTCACGGTGAAGCGGCCGCCCCTGTCCCCGGCTTCGAAGCGGATGTCGGCCGCCGCGGCCTCCATCAGGTGCGCCGCGATCTTCGCACCCTTCTCGATGATCTGCTCGGAGGCTTTCACCATGACGTAGCCGCCCAGGCGGAGCGAGCGGTCCGAATGGGTGCCGCCGCCCTCGGCGACGATATCGGAATCCCCGGTGACGATGTCGACGTCCTGCGACGGCACCCCGAGCGTGGATTCGATCACCTGGGCGAAGCTGGTCTCGTGCCCCTGGCCGCCGGACTGGGTACCGATCACGACCTCGACCCGGTCCGCGTCGGTGCGCACCGTGACCTGCGAGCGCTCCAGCGGCGCTCCCACCGGAGTCTCGATGTAGTTCGCCAGGCCGATGCCGGCGAGCCGCCCCCGGCGCTTCGCCTCCTCGCGCCGCGCCGGGAACCCCTTCCAATCGACCCGTTCCATGCAGCGGTCCATGTTGCGTTCGAACTCGCCGCAGTCGTAGGTGAGGCCGCCCGCGGTCTTGAAGGGGAAGTCGGCTGGGCCGATGAGGTTGCGGCGCCGCAGTTCGATCCTGTCGATGCCGGTCCGCTCCGCGGCGAGATCGACCAGCCGCTCCATCGCCAGCATCGCCTGCGGGCGCCCGGCGCCGCGGTAATTCACCGACGGCAGGGTATTGGAGAGGATGCCGTACACGGTGAGACCGAGCGCCGGCGTCCTGTAGACCGTGGTCGCGATGCGCGAACCATTCACCGGCGGCACGTAGGATACGCAGTTGCCGCCGCAGTTGGAGTAAAGCGTCTCCTTCAGCGCGAGGAACCGCCCGTTCCCGTCGAGCGCGAGCGCGGCGCGGATGGTGAGGTCGCGCGCCTGGTAGTCGGAGAGGAACGCCTCGGAGCGCTCGCTGGTCCATTTGACCGGCCGGCCGACCCTCCTGGACGCCCACAGCGCGAGCACGTACTCCGGGTACAGGTGCGAGCGCGGCCCGAAACCCCCGCCGGTGTCGCGGGTGACCACGCGCACCTTGGACGGATCCACCGAAAAAACCAGCGCGGCGTTGGTCTTCAGCCGGTGCACGCCCTGCGAACCGGCCTGGAGGCAGTAGCGGCCGTCCCGGGTGTACTCGGCCAGGCAGCCGCGCGGCTCCATCTGCGCGTTGGCGACGCGGTTGAAGGGGAACTCCTCTTCCACCACGCAGGCGGCCTTCTTGAACGCCGCTTCCGCGGCGGCGAGGTCGCCGTTGGTGCCTTCGAAGGCGATGTTGTCGGGAAGCTCGTCCCAGATGCGCGGAGCGCCCGGCTCGATCGCGTCCAGACCCCGGATCACCGCCGGCAGCACCTCGTACTGCGCGTCGATCCGCTCGGCCGCGTCCCTGGCCTGCTGCACCGTTTCCGCGACGACGAACGCGACGATCTCGCCGGTGTGGTGGACCTTGTCGCGCACGATGGGGATGTTGGGTGCGGAGAACGCCGGGCTGCCGTCGCGGCGGCCGAAGCAGGGCGCCTTCCAGTCCTCGGGCTTCACCGTCATCGCGCCGTGCGGGATGCCTTTCAGCCCGTCTGCGGCATAGTCCTCTCCCGTGAGCACCGCCAGTACCCCCGGCGCCTCGCGCGCGCGCGCGACGTCGATGCGCTTCAGCCGTGCGTGCGCGTGGTCGGCGCGCAGCGCGTACCCGTGGACCTGACCCTGCGCGCGAAGGTCGTCGGCGTAGCAACCCCTGCCGGTGAGCAGCCTGTGGTCCTCGCGGCGCGGCAGGTGCGCGCCTATCCCGGTGTTCACGACGGTTTCTCCTGGAATGTTGGTCCGCGGGTCGCGCCCGCGCGGTGCTCAGCGATTGCAGGCCCAGACCGCGATCTCGCAGTTTCGGCCGCAGGCTCGCAGCGCCCGGGTTTGCGCCTCGGCGCGCGTGATGCCGCGCGCCGAGGAGAACTTGGCGAAGTTCCCGGCGCCGCGCGCCGGCCTGGGGCGGGCCACCGCGCCGCAGTCGCCCGCGAAGCGCAGCACCACCTCGCAGCCGCCTGCGCCGCACTGGTGCAGCGCCTCGAGGCGCGCTTCCCGGGATGTCCGGCGTTGCACGGCGTAGCCGACGGCATCGGAGCCGCGCTCGAGCGCGATCGCGCCGTACCAGGCGTTCTTCCGGGTGCTCTGGGTGGCGGCCTGCGACGCGCCCGCGCACGCGAGGACGAGGCACAGCGCCACGACGATCGTGCGCAGCGGCATGGCTCGCTTCATGGCCGTCGAAGCTTAGTCCACGAGCGCCGCCTCGTCCACCGCGGCCGGACTTGCCGGCTCAAGGCACCAACACGCAGGCCCCCGCGGTGAGGCGCGCCTCGAGATCGCGATGCGCCCGGGCGGCGTCGGCGAGCGCGGAGGTCCTGCCGATCTCCACGCGCAGCACGCCGCGGCGCACCAGATCGTACAGTTCGTCGCAGGCGGCCTGCAGTTCTCCGGGCTCGGCGACGTGCGTGCTGAACGCCGGGCGCGAAACCATGAGCGAGCCCTTCTTCGCCAGCAGCAGCAGGTCCAGCGGCGGCACGTGCCCGGAGGCGTTGCCGTAGTTCACCAGCAGGCCGAAGCGGCGCACGCAGTCCAGCGACGCGATGAAGGTGTCCTTGCCCACGCCGTCGAACACCGCGTGGACGCCGGCGGGAACCAGGCGCTTCACCGCCGCGACGAAATCCTGCTCGCGGTAGAGGATGGCGTGGTCGCAGCCGTGCGACCTCGCGAGCGCCGCCTTTTCCGCGGAGCCGACGGTACCGATGACGCGTGCTCCCAGGTGGCTGGACCATTGCACCAGCAGCAGCCCCACGCCGCTGGCGGCCGCGTGCACCAGGATCCAGTCCCCCGGCGCGGGCCGGCGCACGCGGTTGACGAGCATCGAGGCGGTGAGGCCCTTGAGGAGCAGGGCCGC
>JADLDQ010000005.1 GCA_020846575.1 Burkholderiales bacterium | reverse complement strand
GGCGCGTCGCGGTTCAACGCGGCCGCGTCCCGCACAGGAGGACCGCGGGCATGGGCAGTGCCGGCGCCCCCTCGCCCGCCAGTTCGGCCACGCGCGCGCGCACCGCGGCGCGAATCGCCTTGAGCGCCTGGCGCGACTGGGCGCGCAGCAGCCCGCCGGTGCGCACCGTCCCGTCCTGCATGATCTGGAACAGCGCATCGTGCGATTCCAGGCGCCAGATCTGTTCTATCTCCATCACCAGGGGTGTGGCGAACCCGGCGGCGGTGAGCGAGCGATTCGCCTCGGCCACATCGCTGAAACGGAAGAAGGGCGGTCCCGGCGGCAGGCCGGCGTCCAGCCGCCCTCGGGCCTCGCTTGCCTCCAGCACGATGCCGAAGCCGATGGCGCGCGAGGGGTTGGCCCATACGGTGAACGCCGCCTTGCCGCCCGGACGCAGCACCCGCAGCGCCTCGGCGAGCGCCGCGTCGGGCCGCGACAGGTGCAGCAGGCCGAAGTTCATCACCACCGCGTCGAAGTTCGCGTCCGGGAAGTCGAGCGCCTCGGCGTCGCCCTGGCGGAAATCGATGCCCGGATGGCGCGCGCGCGCGTGCGCGACCATGGACGCCGCGAAATCGATGCCGGTGACGCACGCGCCGCGCGCGGCCGCCTGCGCGGCCACGTAGCCCGGGCCGCTCGCCACGTCGAGCACGCGGGCGCCGGCCTTCGCATCGGCTGCGTCCAGGAGCGCCGCCACTGCCTGGCTCGTCAGGCTGCCGAAGCCCGCGTCGTAGCGATCCGGGATCGCCTCCCAACCCGCATGCTCGAACGCCTTGAAGCCGCGTTGTTCTCGCGAACTCATGTCTGTCCTCGTTGCGCGACCCGCGCATTTCCCGGGGAGCGACAGCGACCCCCGCAACCGGGCGTTGCGGGAAAACGCGGCCTGTGGCCCGGTGCGGGCTCTTTCATCGGGTTTCCAGGTCCTCGTCATACGCCTGCAGAAAGCGCGGCGTGCAGAGCGCGAGGAACAAGAGGTCCACGCCCCCGGTGAGTCTGGCGCTCATCGCCGTTGTGCCGATTTCAAGTTCCGAGGACCGCGCGCAAGCGCATGAACTCGATGTATCCCAGCACGCAGGCGAGCATGATCAGCGAAGCGGCGAGCTTCAGCACCAGCGCGCGGCGTTCCCGGCAGTGCGGTAAGGCCGCGGCCAGGAACTCCGCGATCAGGTTGCCGGCCGCAAGCGCGTTCACGCCGAAGAAGGCCATCACCGCCGCCGGCCGCCAGGGCACGTACGAAGGAACGCCCAGGCCCTCGATATCCCGGAAGATGCCGAGCAGCAGCCACGCCACCGAGGCGGCAAGCGCCCACTGGCGCGTGCGGCTCATCGCGCTGCGCGGCCACTCGATGAGGCGCCTTGCCGCGGGCCCGCTGCCGGCGTCGCCGGCTGCCGCGCTCGCCTCCGGGCGCGCACCGGGCGAGCGGGTCCGGCGCAATTCGAGCGGGAACATCCCCTCGCACCTTCCCGCCAGGCCCTTGCGCCTGGGCCGCCCGGCGCTGCGCCGCCCCCGCGGGGCGGGTCCGGTGCAGGCGGGCTCATTCATCCATCCACTTGGTGCACAGCGGGCACTCGCTGCGCCAGTGCTCGCGGTACACCGCCTCCAGAGCCGAGATCATCTCCTCGCGCGAACCGTACACCGACGCGAGGCTTCCCGCACGGTAGCACGCCTCGCCCAGCGCCAGGGCCGCCTGCAGCGGCTTCGCACCGCGGAAGGTGCATTCGCCGTGCCGCCGGCAGCGCGCGAGGGTTCCCGTCTCGAACGCGAGCTGCAGCGCGGCGGCGTGCTTTTCCTCGGCATCCGCCATCCAGTGGGGTTTCGCATTCGCCATGCCCGTGCTTCCCCGGCAAGCGCAAGTGAGCCGACCGCTCTCGGGTGATCATTATCGGCGAGCCGGGCGCGTGCGTCTTTCGGCGGCGGTGGGCGCAGGCGGCGCCCACCGCCGCGGCGATGGCAGTGTGCCGGGAAACGCCCCTGACGGCGCCCGCAGTTCAACGCAGCGCCCGGGTCGCCACACCGCAGTGCTCTTGCCGCCACCGTGAAACGCGCGTCTTGCATTCCAGGAACCGGGGATCCGCAAGGGGCCGGGTCCCTTCTCGTCTACCGGCTAACGCACCAGGTAGCGGCTGAAGGCGTAGTCGAGAGTCCTGCCTTCGAGCCTTCCAACCACGCCGTTGTAGGGCAGCAGGAACAGCAGCCCGTCGCACTGGAAGAAGTAATCGAAGCCTGATACGCGGGCGAGCTGCTCGAAGAAACGGATGCGTTCGGTGTGGTAGGCGCCGACCATCCAGTGCTCCTGCTTTTCGCCCCACCTGCGGTTGACGCACAGGGCGGGCACCCCCTCGTCTTCCAGGCCGGCCATGAAATCATCGATGGCGGTCCGGGCGGCGTCGGTGATACGCAGGTCGAGCGCTCTGGCCATGCGGGGAGTTTAGTGGAGCGCATGATGCGCGAAAAGGCGCACGGGCGGTATGCCGGCGCCGGGGCGGATTCGGTGCACCGGTCGTCGCGATCCCCGGTGCGGCCGGGCCGGGAGGTATTGCGGCGGGCCGTTGCCAGGCCGGATGCACGAGTGCGCGTGCTCCCGCCGTGCCAGGCCTTTCGGCCGGCCGTATCCCTGCCGGGGGTCGATGGAGGCCCAGCCGAAATGCCTCCTCGCGGCGGCGAGCGTGGCCGATGGCATGAAAAACCAGCGCCACCCGCCCTCGGGACTTCCGGAACGTCCGCTATGCATGCCGGAGATACGGTACGAGCGTCACGCCAGCCCCATCGCATCGAGAGCCGCGCACGACAGGGCGTTCTGCCTGCGCCCCAGAAGTCCCAGGATCTCGAAATGATTGACCCCGGCGCAGCTCAGCAGGTTCGCCTTGTGTCCGGCTTCGCGCAGTGCCGCGGCGAACGAGACAGCCTGCCGGCGAAACTCCGGAGACTCCGTCTCGCCGCAGGCGACCGTGATCGGTGCGCACACCTGGTCCAGATGCAGCAGCGGACTCAGCGCGCTCACCTCGTCCTGCGACAGAAGCACGTAAGAACTCCGGGAACTCAGCATCACGGGTCGCAGATCGTACATTCCGCTGATCACCAGCCCGCTCTTGAGGACGTCGCGCGGCAGACGGCAGGTCTCCTGCCAGTCGGTCGTGAGCAGCACGGCCGCAAGGTGCCCTCCGGAGGAGTGACCCGATACGTGGATGTTCCCGGGATCCGCCCCCAGCTCGGCGGCGTGCCGATAAAGCCAGGCGATCGCGCGCCGGATCTGCGCGACCATTTCCGGTATCCGTACTTTCGGGATGGTCGAAAAATCGAGTACCGCCAGCGTTGCGCCGGCGGGCACCAGGCAGTTGGCGAGAAAGGATTCTTCGGATTTCGTCAGGCTGCGCCACCCTCCTCCGTGCAGGTGCACGTGAAGCGGCGCATCGCGCTCGGCGGCGGGGAAGATATCGAGCGTCTCGTCCTCGCTCGGCCCGTAGCGATGCTCGTGCACGGCGAAGCGCCCGCGGGTCTTCTCGCTCTCGACCCCCCAGTCCGCGATGATCTCGTCCGCGTTCGTCGCCCATGCGCGCTGGCAGTAGGCGAGATCGAGCGCTTCCTGGGTGTAATCCAGGTAGACGCGCCCGGCGGCGTATTCCGGACCTGCTGGATCATGGGATGGCCCGCCGCTGGCCATGAGGGACGCTCGAATCGTTTCGGGCCGCCAGCATATCACCTCGGCCGGCCCGCGCCCGGACTGCACGCATTTCGCGGGCGCGGGCTGGAGACCGCGATGCGCCGGCCGGCGCAGGCCCCGGCCCCGCGCGCCACTCGACCTATAATCGCTGCGGGCCGGCAATGAGCGACATCGTCACCTTCCAGCGCATCCGCAGCTTCATCGCGGTGGCCGAGCTCGGCGGTTTCCGCAAGGCCGCGGCGCATCTTTCGATATCGCAGCCCGCCCTGACCGCGCACGTCAAGGCGCTCGAAGACCGCCTCGGCGTGCGCCTGTTGAGACGAACGACGCGCCAGGCGGCGCTGACACCCGAGGGGCAGTTCTTCCTCGAGCGCGCGCAACGCGGCCTGGGCGAGTTGAACGCGGCGGTGGAGGACCTGCTGCAGCGAGCGGCGGCCCAGCGCGGCCGCATCGTGCTCGGCTGCACGCCTTCGATCGCCTGCTCCGTGGTGCCGCCTGCGCTCGCGCGCTTTCATCGCAGGTACCCTCAGGTGAAGGTGGCGCTGCACGACGACCGCTCGGAGATCATCGAGCAGCGGCTGCGCGCGGGTGAGCTGGATCTCGTGGTCGGACCGGCGCCGGAGAGCACGCGCGATGTCGAGTACACCCACCTTTTCGAGGATCCGTTCCTGGCGATCTTCCCGCAGGGGCACGCGCTCGACGCCGATCCAAGGGTTGCACTGGCCGAGCTGCTTCACCACGACCTGATCGCCATCCGCTCGGGGCTGCGCATGCGAACCATCCTCAAGCTCGCACTGGCCAGAGAAGGCCACGAGCTCAAACCGGTGCAGGAGGTCTCGAGCCAATTCACCGTCTGCGCGCTGGTCGAGGCGGGTCTGGGCGTCGGCATGCTGCCGCAGCTCATTGTTTGCGCCCTGCGCCGGGGAAATCTGCGCTCCGCGCGCATCGTCGCCCCGGAAATCACGCGGCGCATAGGCGTCACGACCCGGCGCGGCAGCCCGCCGCACTACGCGGCTCGGACCTTCGTGACTTTCCTGCGCGAAGCCCTGAAAGGATCGTAGCCCGCTTCATTGGAGCCGGATGCCGGTCTGCTTCACGATCCTGGCCCACTGGGCCGAATCGGAGGCGATCAGCTCCAAGAGCTGCTCGGGTGTGCCTGGAGCCGGTTCCATGCCGTAGGCGGTGAGCTTCGCCTTGACGGCCTCGCCGCCCAGGACGCGGTTCGTCTCCTCGTTCAACCTCCTCACCACGGCCGGCGGGGTTGCGCCCGAGGTCAGCAGCCCGAACCACGATTTGGCGTCGAACTTGTAGCCGAGTTCCGCGAGCGTCGGCACCTCCGGCAGCGCGGAAGCCCGCTTCGACTGCGTCGTCGCCAGGGCCCGCAGCTTGCCCGACTTGATGTGGGGCAGCTTGGAGGTGATTTCGCCCATGTCCAGATCGGTCGTGCCCGCGAGCAGCGCCGGCGTACTCTGGTTGCCGCCCTTGAACGGCACGATGACCAGGTCGATGCCGGTCGCGGACTTGAACAGCTCGGCGGTGAGCTGGCCGATGCCGGTGCCCACACCCATGTTCACCTTGCCCGGGTTCGCCCTGGCATAGGCGATGAACTCCTGCAGGTTGTTCGCGGGAAGCTTCTGCGGATTGCTCGACAGCAGCCGCGACTGCGTGACCAGGAGCGACACCGGGGCGAGATCGCTGCCCACCTTGAAGGGCAGGCTCACCGGCATGGTCAGCGTCGAATCGACCGCCTGCAGCAGGCTGTAGCCGTCGGCCGGCGCCTTGGCCACCGCCTGCGCAGCGATGATGCCGTTCGCGCCGGGGCGGTTCTCCACGATGACCGGTTGTCCGAGGCGTTCGCCGAGCTGTTGCCCCATGATGCGTCCCAGCGCGTCGCCGCTCCCGCCCGGGGCGAAGGGCACCAGCCAGTGCAGCGGCCTGGAGGGATAGTCCTGCGCCTGCGCGGCATCGGGCATCGGCGAGACGGCCAGAGGGAAAAGCGCTGCTGCCAGGGTGCGTGTCGTCGGCATGGTGCTCTCCGAAGGGTGGTTCAGGAAGTGAGCCGCGTGTGCACAGTGCGGCCGCCCACCAGGGTCATGACGGATTCGAGACTCCTCAGGCGCTGCGCATCCACGGTGAGCGGATCTTCGTCGAATACCGCGAGGTCGGCGAGCTTGCCCGGTTCGAGCGAGCCGCGCTCGTCTTCTTCCCAGCACAGGTAGGCCCCGCTCACGGTGGCGCATCGCAGCGCCTCCTCGCGCGTGATGCGCTGCGCGGGTGCGACTTCGGCGCCGCTTTTCGCACGCCGCGCCGTGACCTCCCACACCGAGTGCCAGAGGCTGGGCGGTACGTTGTCGGTGCCGAGCGAGACCGTCACGCCGGCGTCGAGCAGGGCGCGCAGCGGATAGATGGTCTGCTCTCGTCCGGGCCCCGCCCTGGCGAGGAACTCCTCGCCGCGCTTGTGGATCTGGGTGTGTGTGGTCAGCACCAGACCCATGTCACGGATGCGGGCAATCCGGTCCGCGTCGAGGAAGGTCTGGTGGCCGAGCACCCAGCGCCGGCCCGCCAGCGGGATTTCGCGATCGACCTCGGCGTAGAGCTCGAACAGGTTCTCCCAGATGCCGCAGACCCGGATGCCCAGGCGCGCCGCTTCGAGCATCAGTTCCTTTACCGCCTTGCGCGGCAAGCCGCAGTCGTAGCAGAACCCCGCCCAGCCGGTCTGCGGGGCGCACCGGGCGCGCAGCCGGCTCTCCGGGGTTTCGTCGATCTCGGTGTACACGCCCGCGACGCGCAGCCGGCGGTCGCCCAGGCCGCGGCCAGCGAGCCACCGGCCCCATGAGCCGAGGACCGCGCGGACATCGTCCTGCGACAGCCCGCTCCAACCGGGACTGAACACCAGATGCGCGCGCACGCCCTGGCGGCCGGTTTCGCGCAGGCGCTGGTACGCGCTCACGACTTGCGGCGCGGCGCCGTGACCCTCGAACACGCCCGTGGTCCCGAATGCGCTGTAGACCTGCATGGAGCGCTGGAGCGCGCGCACCCGGTCATCGAGCGTGAAGTTGGGCGCGTTCCTGAACAGCGTGAATTCGGCGATGGGCATGAAGTCCGATTCGAGGATCACGCCGCTCGGCTCTCCCGCGGCATCGCGCTCGATCGACACCTTGGGCGAGGGCGCCTCGCTGCCGCGGGTGATACCGGCCAGCGCGAGCGCGCGCGAATTGGCGACGCACACGAGCGGCGCCTGGCGCGACCAGTAACCCCACGCCGAGCGGATCAGGATCGGATGATCGCTGGAGGCGCGGTCCAGGTCGCGCCTGTCCGGCAGCCGCCCTTCCGCGTACATGGAGGGGGAACTGCGGTACTCCGGCGGATCGCCGAGCGGAAGCGTGACGATCCAGTGCCCGGCCGGCACGCCCGCCGCGATCTCGCGCAGCCGCGCCACCAGGTCCGCGATGCTGCGCGCGCCGGCCAGCGAGGGCAGCAGCGCTTTCAGGCCCTCGCGATCCATGTGGGCGTGTCCGTCGATCAGCCCGGGCATCACGGTGCGCCCGCGCAGATCGATCACTTCCGTGGACGGCCCGGCAAGCGCAGCGACCTCGGCCTGCGCGCCGAGCGCCAGGATGCGCTCTCCCCGGATGGCGATCGCCGAGGCGACGCAGGACCGTGCGTCGAGCGCCAGCACGCGCGCATTGCGCAGGATGCGCTCGGCGTTCACCCGCCCTGCTCCAGGAAGCCGAACGCCGCCTCGCGCGGATTCTCGTCGCTGCGGCCCCGGCGCGGGCCGATCCCGGCCGGCTGCCCGCGCGCCCTCTCGGGCGGATCGGCGCGCGGCTCGTTCACCGGCTACCGGCTCCCGAGCAGCGCTTCGACGCCTGCGCCGATCGCCAGCAGGCGCCGGTCGCTCATCGTCTCGCCCATCAGCATCAGGCCGACCGGCGCACTCTCCGGCGCCTGGCAGGGCACGGTCAGTGCGCAGCGGTCGAGGAAGTTCGCCACGAACGGGTTGCGGATCATGACGCGGTTGGTCGCGAGCCATTTCGCCTCGTCGCCCTGCAGCTCGGCGATGGGCGGCGCCGTGATCGGCACCGTGGGCATGAGCAGGGCGTCGAATGCGCGTGTCGCGGCGTTCGCCCGTCCGATCAGCGCCCGCCGCGCGCCCATCAGGTCGACGTAGTCGGCCGCACTCGCGCCGGCGCCGTTGGCGAAGCGCGCGGCGATGATCGGATCGTAGAGTCCGCGCTTTTCCTCCAGAAGCCGCCGGTGCCAGGCGTAGCCCTCCAGCACCGAGAACCCGCCGTGGGCGCGGGCGTTGATGGACGCGAGCTCTCCGAGCTCCGCGAACGCGATCTCGCTGAGCGCCGCGCCGGCGCGCGAGAGCGCCGACAGCGCCCTCGAGAACGCCGACTGCACCGCTGGTGCGAGATCGTCGAGCACCAGCGTCGCCGGCACCGCGAAGCGCAGCCCCTTCAGGCCGACGGCCGCCAGGCCCGTTTCCGGCTCGCCGGCCAGCACCGCGTCGACCAGCGCGCAATCGGCGACGCTGCGGGCGAGCGGTCCGATCGAATCGAGCGAGGCGGCGAGCGGGATGGACCCCTCGAGCGGCACGCGCCGCGCGGTAGGCTTGAAGCCAGCCAGGCCGCACAGCGCCGCCGGCATGCGCACCGAGCCGGCGGTGTCCGAACCGATGGCCACCGCCGCCATGCCGTCGGTGACCGACACCGCCGCGCCGGAGGACGAGCCGCCCGGTATGAGCCCGCGGGCGCGGTCGAAGGGGTTGCGCGGCGTACCGTAGTGCGGGTTCAGGCCGAGCGCGCCCATGGCGAATTCGGTCATGTTGGTCGTGCCGACGATGACCGCCCCGGCGCGTCTCAGGCGCGCGACCGCCAGGGCATCCTGGGCGGCCGGCGCCGCATCGCGCAGCGCGATCGAGCCGGCGGTGGTGACGCTCCCCGCCACGTCGAACAGGTCCTTCACCGAGACCGGCACGCCCGCGAGCGCGGGCAGCGGCAGGTTCGCACGGCGCATCGTATCCCAGGCACGCGCCGCGGCGCGCGCCTGGTCTGCGAAGACGCGCACGAAAGTGCGCCCGCCCTCGCCTTGCGGGTCGGCGATGCGCGCCAGGCAGCGCTCGAGCGCCTCCGCACCGGACTCCATGTTCATACCACCGCGCCCGCGGCCCGAGGAGCGACCCGGGCGAGACTCGGCCACCATACAAGCCCCGAACCGCAGCGCCACACGTGCGTCGCCTCGTAGGCGAGAATCTCCGCGGGACCCTGCGAGAAGGCCATGGCCATCATCCAGGCGAGCAGCTCCGCGGTGCCGCCCTCTCCAGCCTGGTTCATGCGCTCGAGGGAGCACTCGCGCAGGATGCGCTCGTGCGCCACGCCCTCGGCGAGCAGCTGCAGGAACCACCGGTCGAAGGCTTCGTCCACGTCGAAATTCCGCGGTCCGCCCGGTTCGTGGGACAGGCCGCCGGTGGCGACGATGGCGATGCGCTCAGCGCCGGTCCATTTCGTCTCGATGACGGTCTTCAGCGCCAGCGCCGCCTGGTAGCACTTCTGCGGCGAAGGCTGGGGCGGCACGAACGAGTTCACCAGCACCGGAATGAACGCAATCCTCATGCCGGGGTTGAGGTAGCTGAGCGGCACCGAGAAGTTGTCGTCGAAGTCCACCTTCTCGTGCGGCACGAAATTGACGCCGAGCTTCACCGCCTCGTTGACCAGCAGGCGAGCGAGCGGGCGGTGCCCGTCGATCGCGAACGGCTTGATCCGCAGCCACAGATCGATGCCGGGCGCGGGGCCCGCATGACGCTCGGCGACGCCGATGGCGAAATCCGGCATGTTGTACGGCGGCGAGGTCAGCATGTGGTCGGTCGAGATGCCGATGATGAGATCGGGGCGCGTCGCGAGCAGCCTGTCGCGCAGGATCTCGAGTCCAGCTAGCACGCAGGTACGTTTTGCCTCGTCCTCGTGTTCGATCCAGCCCCCGAGTCCGGGGCTGTGGGTGGTGGCGCAGGCGGCGACGATGCGGGCCATGGCTCAGCTCCTTTCGTAAGTGCGCGGGTCCCCCGCTTCGCCGTAGGAGCGCTTCATGATTTCGACGGTGATCGGCTGGAACTCGTCCCAGTCCTCGCCGTGCGTCAGGCGGATGATGGGATTGAAGTAGAACGGATGCACGCCCAGCGCGTGCAGCCCGGGCAGGTCGCATGCGCGCGCGGCACGCTTCTCTTCCTCGGACAGGCCGTATTCCCGGGCGAGCGCGTCGAAATCGTTCTTCCAGCGCGCGCGCAGCGCCCAGCTCTTCCTGACCTCGAACACCATGCGGTGCAGCGGCGAGGTCTTGTCGAAATGGTCCATGATGCTCATGACGGGTCTCGCTGCCGTGCATGGCGCCGCAGGAAGTCGAGCGCGCGGGTGTAAGCGTCGCTCGCCGCCTCGCTCCGGTAGCCCTTGTGAGTGGATACCGCGAAGCCGTGATCGGCCTGCGGGTAGACGTGCATCTCGCAAGGCACGCCGCTCCTTTGGAAAGCCGTGCACAGCTCGCGCATCGCCGCGACCGGGGAGACGCTGTCCTTGCCGCCATGCAGCAGGAGCACCGGCTGCCTCACCTCGCCGACGGCGTCGATCGGGTTGCGGTTCGCCGCGGTGGCGCCGTCGGGCCGGCGCGCGAAGCCGTGGAACGCGACCAGCGCGCGGATCGCGGGGAAGCGCGCGGCGGCGAGCACGGCGTAGCCGCCCCCCTTGCAGTAGCCGAACACGCCCAGCGGGCGGCCGGCGAGCGCCGGCCGGGCGGCCATGAAGGCGAGGCCCGCTTCGATGTCGGCGAGCAGCACCGCGTCCTGCGGATCGTTGCCGCGCGCCTGCCAGCCGTGCACCAGCGCCGCGAAGCCGGACTCGGCCAGCCGCTCGGCGATCTCCGTGTAGCCCGAGTCCGGCCCCGCCACGCCGCGCAGCAGCATCACGCCGCCGGCGGCGCCGGCGGGAGCGTTGAAGTACGAGCGGATCCGGGTGCCGTCGCCGCTCGCGTAGGTGAAGTAGTCTGCCTTCACTGCTGCACCTTGATGCCTGCCTCCCGGATGACCTTGGGCCACTTGTTCTGGTCATCCTTCAGGCGCGCGGCGAGCTGCGCCGGCGTGCTGCCGATCGGCGTGAGACCCGCCTTGTCGAAGCGAGCGCGCACGTCCGGCTCGCCGAGCAGCTTCACGACTTCGTCGTGCAGGCGCTCGATCACCGCCCTGGGCGCGCCGGCGTGGGTGAACAGCGACCAGGCCACCGAGCTCTCGAACCACGGGAAACCCTGTTCGGCGACCGTGGGCACGTCCGGCATGCTGGACACCCGCTGCGGACCGCCCATGCCGAGCACGCGGATGCGCCCGGTGCCCAGCTGCGGCATGACCGCGGGGATGGACCCCATGAGCAGCTGGATGCGACCCACCATCAGGTCGGGCAGCACCTGGCCGGCGCCCTTGTACGGGACGTGGACCATCCTCGTCCCGGTCTGCAACGCGAGCAGCTCGAGCGACAGGTGGTTGGGGCTCGCCGTTCCCGGCGATCCGAAATTGATCTTCCCGGGATTCGCCCTGGCGTAGGCGACCAGCTCGTTCACGTTCTTCACCGGCAGCTCCGAGTTCACCACCATCAGGTTATAGGCGACCGTGATGAGCGTGATCGGGTCGAATTCCCGCAGGAGGTCCTGGCGCAGACTCGGGAACGCGGCCGGATTGATGACGAACTGGATCTCGCTCGCCAGCAGCAGCGTGTAGCCGTCCGCGTTCGCCTTGGCCGCGAGTTCGGTGCCGATGTTGCCGTTGGCGCCGGCGCGGTTGTCCGCCAGAATCTGCTGGCCCAGGGCGTCGCCCAGTTTCTGCGCCACGATGCGCCCTACGAAATCGGCCGATCCTCCCGGCGCGTAGGGAATGATCAGCCGCACCGGCTTGACCGGGTAGGCCTGCGCGGCAGCGCCAGGCGCCCAGGCGGGCAACGCCAGGGAGCCCGCCAGCAAAACCGTCACGAGCAGTTTCGTCTTCATCGCGCTCCTCCTTCGCAGTCCAGGTTTTCCCGCTTTCCACCGCTTCATCACGCGCCAGCGCCCCTGACGGCGCGCTGGACCGGGCCCGAGCGCACCTCGGCCGGCGTGCACACAGGCATCGGAATCGGCGTTTGCGCGAGCCGCGCCTCGCCACCTTCCTGCGTGACGTCGACCCAGCACAGCCAGCGCGCGTCGTCGCGCGCGTCGAAGTCCTCGCGCAGGTGGCTCGCGCGCGACTCGGTCCTGTAGAGCGAGGTGCGCAGCATGAACTCCGCGGCGAGCAACATCGCCTCGGTCTCCTTGAGGCGCACCAGTTCGTGGGTGTGGGGCGCGGCCAGGTGCGCGAACTCGTCGCGGATCGCTTCGAGCTCGGTGAGCGCGGCGCCCAGGCGCTCGGCGTGCTTCCAGACCGAAACGTCATAGGCGAACATCAGTCCCTGCAAACGCCGCAGCAGCCGGTCGCTCTGCGCCTCGGCGGCATCGTCCCGCGATGCGCGCACCTCGCGGTGCAGTGCGCGCACCTCGGCCTCGTCGAGCAGCGGCGCGGCCAGACGCTCCAGGTCCTCGACGGCGCTGCGGCCGGCGATCCACCCCGTGCCGATCGCCATGCCGAAGTGGAAACCCGCGAAGTGGTTGCAGGCGCCGGCCTGTGCGAGGCCCGCACACAGCAGTCCGGGCACGTCGGAGCGGCAATACCGGTCCGTGCGGATGCCGCCCTTGGTCATCTGGTTGAGCGCATAGTACGGCGCCGCACCGAACAGATCGGTGCCGGTCTCGGTTCCGAGCTTGCGGAAGAAGAGCTCCATCCACTTCACCTTGCTGTCGATGAAATGGCTGCGGATCTCCGGCGGAACGCCCGACATGTCCAGGTAGATCGGGGTGTTGCCTGCCTGGCGTTCGAGCGACATCGCGCGCGCGATGCGCGGCACGTCGGCCTCGTCGCCCCACACCGGTTCGTAGCGGGGCATGAACTTCTCGCCCTTGGCGTTGAGGAAGCGCGCGCCCTCCTGGATGGCGAAGGTGATGCCTTCGAAGTAGAAGCGCGGCGTGCTCGGGCGCGTGTAGCTGAACTCCATGTTGCGCAGCGACGCGCCCGCCCTGTAGGCGAGCAGGGTCCCAGTGCCGGTGATGTCGCGCACGAACCCGGAACGGAACGTGACCGCGTTGGTGCAGACGATCGTGGTCCTCGCCTTGATGACGTGGAAGGCCCCGGTGCGGCTGTGCACGCCGACGGCGCCCGCCAGGGGCGCGCCGCCTCTTCCCCTCATGAGACCGGTGACGAAAATGCGATCGAGGATCTGCACGCCTTCGGCTTCCAGGCCGCGGCGCAGCCGCCAGCAGAACTCCAGGCCGCCGCCCACCGGGCACAACACCCGCGTGGCGTCCAGGCCGCGGGTCGGCCGCCTTACATAGCGCCCCTGCGCGTCGACGGGAAACCGGAGCTCCAGGCGCTCCAGGTCCTTCATGCGCGCCCAGGACATGGCGAGCACCTCCTGCACCAGGGCCTGGTCGGCGATGTAGTCGTTGCCCGCGATGATCTCGCGCGCGACCGCGTCCAGGTCGTCCTCGGGCTCGACGACCACCATCCAGGCGTTGGAAAAGGCGGCATGCCCGGTACGGCCGACCAGCCACGAATCGAGCAGGGTGACACGCGTGCCGGGCGCGCCGTGGCGTTTGGCCGAGAGCGCCGCGAGCAGCCCGCCCACGCCGCCGCCGATGACCAGCACGTCGGTCTGGACGAGCGTTCCCTGGAGGCCGCCGGCGGCTACCATGCGCGCGGCCGGTTGCGCACCACGGGGTGCACGTCGACGATCTTCTCTGGACAGAAGATCTCGCAGCTGAAGCAGGTGATGCAGTGCTCGCGGAAGCGGATCGCGGGCAGCATGCGCTGCTCGCGCATTCCCGCAAGCCCGTCCCGGGAGGGCTGATCCTCCATGTGTATGACGTCGGCCGGGCACACCAGGTCGCAGATGCCGCAGCCGGTGCAGCGAGCCAGGTCTATCGTCTCGATCAAGCGTGCGTCTCCTTCAGGCAGCGGCCTCGCGAGGCGCCGTTCCCCGGCGTCCTGTCGTGCGGCGCGTCATGGGTCTGCCCCGCCGGCGGATGTGCCGGGGAGCACGGTGGCGGCGTCGAGCGCCGCCGGCCAGCCGTTTCCGGAACTCGGCTGCGTTGCGCATCGCGCCTCCTCAGATGACGGTCTGCGCGAGGGTGCTCCGGGCGAACAGTTCTTCGATCGCCACCTTGCGCACCGAGAGCCCCTGCTCGTGCGAATAGCGCGTCATGGCTTCGAGCACCTTGCGGTTGGGTTCGAGGCCGTAGGGCCAGAAGTCCTCTCCCATCAGCTCGCGAGTGGCCCTCGCCTGCGCGCCGACCCACGGCAGCGTGGTCTTCAGGGCGACCACCTCCTCCAGGTCGCGGGTGGCGAGGTCCTTCGCCTCGGCGAACGCCTTCACCAGACTCGAGGCGAGCCAGGGGTGGCGCTCGTGGACGTCGCGCCGGATGGCGAGCGCGTGCATGATCGGGAACAGCCCGGTGCGGCGGAAATATTCGCGCTCGGCCGATTCGTAATCCTCGAACAGGCGCGCAATCGGGGTACGGCCGTCGCGGTAGCACGAAGGCGCCGCCGCGGTGACCAGCGCATCGAGCGCGCCGCGCGCGAGCAGCGCCGACAGTGTCTCGTTCGGCCCGATCGACTCCAGCGGGAAGTCCGGCGGCAGGTTCATGGCCATCTTGTCCTTGCGTCCGGGCGACTCCAGCCCGCCCTGACGCCACTGGATGCCCTGCGGTTTCACGCCGTACAGGTCCTGCAGCATGCCGCGCACCCACAGCGCCGCGGTCATCTGATACTCGGGCACGCCGACCTTGCGGCCGGCGAGGTCCTCCGGGCCCCTGATGTCCCGGTCGGTGCGGATGTAGATGGCCGAGTGGCGGAACAGCCGCGACAGGAACACCGGGAGCGCGACGTAGTCGGCTTCGCCGCGCGAGGTGGCGATGATATGGTTGGAGAAGCCGATCTCGGAGACCTCGAACTCGCGGTTGATGTAGGCGCGGTGGAAGGTCTCCTCGGGCCGCAGGGCGAGGTAGTTCACCTCGCATCCCTCGACCTGCACGCGGCCGTCGATGATGGCCTGAACCCGATCGTAGTTCCAGGATGCTATGGTGATCGCGAGTCTCGCCATCGCGTCCTCAGTCCTGGTCGAACTCGAACCGGTAGGCGCCGTCCTCGCCGGCGCCTGTCTTTATCCAGCCGGCCGACGGCGCGAGGAAGTGCGCGGTCAGCACGCGGGTGTGCGTGTCGGCATAGCGCCCGCAGAAGTCCACGCGCCGGCGAGCCGCCGCCAGCGGATCCTCGCAGTATCCCGTGGGTGTCGCGGGGTCGGCCATCTGCAGCGGGTGGTGCATCAGGTCGCCGACGCACACCGCGTGCTCCCCCGAGTCCTCCAGGTGCACGAGCACCGATCCGGGCGTGTGCCCGGGCGCGGGCTCGGTGTGGATGCCGGGGGCGACCCGGTGCGACAGGCTCACCAGGTCGGCTTGTCCGCGCTCCACCACCGGCAGCACGCTGTCCGGGTAGCAGTCGTGGTTCGCCTCCGCGCCCGCGCGAGCGACCTTGTCGACCAGGTACCGGTACTCCACCTCGGCCATCAGGTAGCGCGCGTTCGGAAACGTCGGAACCCAGCGCCCGTTCACCAGGCGCGTGTTCCAGCCGACGTGGTCGGCGTGCAGGTGGGTGCACATGACGATATCCACGTCCTCGGGCTTCACGCCCGCGGCCGCGCACCTGACGAGGAAGTCACCCTGGCGGCGGTGCCAGTTCGGACGCGACGGACGGTCCTTGTCGTTGCCGACGCACGTATCCACCAGCATGGTGAGTCCTTCGCAGCGCACGATATAGGTGTGAAAGCTGAGAAAGATATCGAGCGTCTCGGGGTCGATGAAGCGCGGACCGAGGCGCTTCGCGTGGGCCTGCATGCGCTCGCGCGACAGATGGGGAAAGGCCCGCGCCGCCGGATGCGCGCTCCTGTCGATGTCGGCGATGCGCTGCACCAGAAACTTGCCGATCTTCATGCGATCCTTCATGGAGGGTTGCGCAAGGCGCGCTCCCATGGTAACGGGTCATGGTATTCGTCCATAATCGGGATCGCAACGCGCTCGGCGTTCCTGATCTATTGATCAGAAATTACCACCGATATGACCTCCTTGCTGATCACCGGGGCGCGCGTCTACGACCACGACGGGGATGTCGACCAGCCACCGGTGGCGGACGTGCTGATCGAGGATTCGACCATCACGGCGACAGGAGAAGAGGTCGAACGCGCGCTCGGCGCACAGCGCCGCCCGGAGCGCACGCTGGATGCGCGCGGCATGCTGCTGGTGCCCGGTTTCGTCAACGCGCACTACCACTCCTACGACCTGCTCGCCAAGGGGCTGTTCGAGGAAGTGCCGCTGGAGGTGTGGCGCCATTACACGGCCCGCATGGCGGCGAACCGGCCGCGGGAGGAAGTGCGGCTGCGCACGCTGCTCGGCGCGGTGGAATGCCTGAAGAACGGCATCACCACGGTGCAGGACATGAGCATCCAGGCGTACGACCCGTCGCTGGTCGAGACGATCCTGGAGGCCTACGACGAGGCCGGCATCCGCGTCGTCTTCTCGGTGTCGGTCAGGGACCTGCCGGACGCGGACACCATTCCCTACGTGCGCGAGCTGTTTGCGCCGGACCTGCTCGATGCGATCGGCGCGCGCGCCGGCGATCCCGCCCGGGTGATGGCGTTCCTGCGCGCGCAGTTGGAGCGCCATCGCTCGGCTCGCCTGCACTGGGCGCTCAGCCCTTCAGCGCCGCACCGCTGTAGCGAACCCATGATGAAGGCGATCGTGGCGCTCGCCGAAGAGCGCGGCCTGCCCGTGTACACGCATCTCTACGAGGCGCTCGGTCACGCGCTGCAGGCGCGCGAGCGCCACGGCGCCGACGGCGGCTCCCTGGTGCGCTACATGGACAGGGTAGGACTCCTCGGCACGCGACTGAGCGTGGCCCACGGCCTGTGGTCTCGACCCGACGAACTGGATCTGCTCGCCAGGCGCGGCGCCCGCGTCGTCGTCAACGCGGTGAGCAACCTCAAGCTCAAGGACGGCGTGCCCCCGGTCAACGAATTGCGTCGCGCCGGCGTGGCGCTGGCGTTCGGCTGTGACTGCTTCAGCTGCAGCGACACGCAGAACCTCTTCCAGTCGATGAAGCTGTGCTGCCTGCTGGCCGCCGCGGAAAGCCCGCACCCGGGACTGCTTTCCGCGGCCGAAGCGGTGCGCATCGCCACCGCGGGCGGCGCTGCGACCGCGGGCCTGGACGCCGGTGCAATCCGCCGGGGCATGAAGGCGGACCTGGTGCTGCTCGACCTCGCGGATCCCTCCTTCGTGCCCTTCAACAGCGCCGCGCGCCAGATCGTGTTCAGCGAAACCGGCCGCGCCGTGCACACCGTGATCGTGGACGGGCGCGTGGTGGTCCGCGAGCGGTGCACGACCACGCTCGAGGAGCGTTCGCTCCAGGAGGCGCTGGCCGAGGCGATGCCCGCCTACCGCGCCGAGTTCCGGCGCGTGGAACGGGAACTCGAACCGCTCGCGCGCGCCTTCGCCGCGCAGGCTGCCCGCGTCAACGCGTGCGACGTGGGGATCGAGCGCTACCCGAGGCGCCAGGCGGCGCCTAATCCACCGTGATATTGACGTCCCTGATGACGCGACCCCACTTGGCGATCTCGTCGCGCATGAACTTCTCCATGTCATCGGGCGTACCCGACAAGGGCTCGGCGCCCAGCTGGGAGAGTCTTCCCCGGACTTCGGCAGTGGTGAGCGCCTTGCGTATCTCGGCGTTGAGCGTGTTGATGATGGGCCTGGGCGTGCCTGCGGGGGCGACGACGCCGTACCATGAGAACGACTCGAAACCCGGGAATCCCGACTCGGTCATGCTCGGCACCTGCGGCGCGAGGCTGCTGCGCTGCCGGGAGGTCACGGCCAGCATCCGCAGCCTCCCGGCGTTGACGTGCGGCAGGATGACCGACACGGTCTCGAAGGCGATCCGCACCTGGCCCGCCACCAGGTCCTTGATCGCGTCTCCCGACCCCTTGTAGGGCACGTGCACCATGTGCGTGCCGCTGAGCGACTGGAACAGCTCCATGGTCAGGTGGTGCGGCGATGCGATCGCGGCGGACGCGTAGCTGTACCCGTCCCGCCTGGCCTTGACGATGTCGATCAGCTCCTTGACCGAGTGCGCCGGAAACGACGGGTGCACCACGAGCGAGAGCACGTGCGCGGAGACCGTCGCCACCGGCGCGAGATCCCGGAGCGGATCGAGGGGCACGTTCTTCATCACCTGATGGTTGATGGTGAGCGGTCCGCCCGCTCCCATGGACAGCGTGTAGCCGTCCGCGGGCGACTTCGCGACCTGTGTGGTGCCGACCAGGCCGTTGGCTCCCGGCCGGTTCTCGATGACCACCGGCTGTCCGAGCGAGGCCTGCAGGCTGGCCCCGATCAGGCGCGCATTGATGTCGGTGCCGCCGCCGGGCGGGAATGCGACCACCATGCGTATCGGCTTGTTCGGATACGGTGCCTGCGCCGCCGCGGGCGCGAGTGCGCAAATGAGCCAGACGGCCGCCAGACTGCATGAAACGGTCTTCATCGCCTCTCCCCTGAACTGTCGACGCGGCGGGAACGCCGCCGCTCGCCGTGTTGCACCTGCGGGTGAACGCAACGGTATCCACTTCGACGCAGTTCCTGTTTGACGTGCATCAAGGCACGCCGCGCGTGCCGCCGCCAAATTGCCCGGGCGCGCGAGGACGGGGGGCGGGTTTCACCGGGTGGATCGCTTTTCGATGCCGGCGCCGAGCAACCAAGGGGAGCGGATACCATGAACGACGGCAGCGCCGAGCGCGAGGTCGTGGCGGCGGACGACGAGCGCAACCGCGCCATGATCGAGGCGGACTACGAAACGCTCGATCGCCTGCTGGGGGAGGGACTGGTCTACACTCACGGAAACGCGACCAGCGACGGCAAGGCCCGGTACATGGAGAACCTGAGGTCGGGCAAGGTTCGCTACCTCTGGACGCAACGCGACAAGGTCTGCGTCAGGGTCTACGGGGAGACGGCGGTGATGCACGGCGATGTCGTGCTGCGCAGCCGGCGCGACGGCGTGGAGCGGACCCTCAGCAACGCGTTCATGACGGTCTGGGTAAAGGGCCCCGGCGGCTGGCAGATGGTCGCCTGGGCCTCGACGCCCAAGCCCGGCGCGTGAAGGCCATGCTGCTCGAGCGCCGCGCCTACACTTTCCGTCCGGGGACGCTGGACGCCTTCTGGAGGGCGCAGCACGAGCGCGGTATCGATCCCGCGGATCGGCCGATCATGGCGCGCCTGGTCTCGTACTTCGAGGCGGCGAGCGGAGCGCGCGACCAGATCGTTCACCTGTGGCGCTACGACAGCTACCAGGACTGGTTCGAACGCCTGTTCTTCAAGAGCCCGAAGTCCGAACCGTACTACCGCGCCGTGCGTCCTCTGATGCTGGCGCAGGAAAACCGCTTCATGGCGCCCGCCCCGGTGGCCGGACTCACGCCGCTCTGGGGCGAGGCGCGCGACTGGATCACGGGCGAGGCGCCGATAGCCGAGCGTGCGTCGCATCCGCGGCTGCTGGTGGAAGAGGAAACGCTCGTGCTCCAGCCGGGTGCGCTGCCCCGGTCCTGGGAGGCGTGCCGGTCGCGGCTGGAGACGAGCGGCCCGCCCGAGCGCCTGATCGGCTGCTTCTATACGCTCGTGGGCCAGCAGCACCAGGTTACGCAGTACCGCTGGCACACCGATGCCGATGCGCGCGAGGCTTCCTGCCGTAAGGAACGCGAGGCAGGGGCGGGCGCGTCCTTCGTCGAGGCGATTCGGCCCCTGGTGATGAGCGAGCAGGTGACGCTGCTGCGCCCGGCGCCGGCCGCGGCGCTGACGCCCTTGTTTCACCGCGTGGCGCGCGCCTGAATGCCGTCCGGCGGGCGATGAAGCCCGCGATCGCGGTCCTGTTCGAGCCGCACCGCGCCGGGCGGCGCGACGCGCACCGGGCGAGGACGCGGCCTTTGCTGCGCGGCACTGCGCAAGCTGCGTGGCACGGCGACAGCGACGCGGCGCTGCGACTGCTGCGCGGCACTGCGGCAGCTACGCGGCGCTGCGAAACCCCGCCGCACGGCTCGCTTCGACGATGCAGTTGCCCGCGTGAAATCCGAAGCTCATCGCCTTGCCCAGGCCACCGGTGTAACCGGCCGCAGGCCCGCCTTCGTGGCCGCCAGTGGTCGAGCCCGCTGCGTACAGGCCTTCGATGGGATGCCCGTCGGCGTGCCGGACGCGGCACCGCTCGTCGATCGCCACGCCGCCCATGGTGTAGGTGATGCCGGCGCACACCGGCAGCGCGTAGAAGGGCGGAATGCGCACCGCCATCGGCTTCACGGGCGAAGCGCTGCGCGGGACGGGAAGTTGCGCGCTGCGGTTCTCGTCGATCGCGCGGTTGTACTCGAGCAGGGTCTTCACCAGCGCATCCTCGGGAAGACCCGCCAGCGCCGCCAGGCCTTCCATCGTGTAGCTCTTGTGCACGGTGCCGCCCGCCCGCTCCACCAGGGGATTCGACGGCCGGGCGACCCGCTTCACCGGTCCCACCCAGGCGGCGGCGTCGCAGACGGCAACCGCCTCCAGCGGATCGGGGAGGCGCGCGATGGCGTTCGCCATGTACACCGCGCCCAGGCCCTCGTCGGCGAAGCGCTCGCCGCGCGCGTCGAGCGCGACGCCGAAGGCGATGGGCGCGTCCACGGTAGGGTAGGGCCACAGGAGCGGGTTGGCGAGCGCGTCGCGCGAGTGCACGTGGCCGTAGAAGCACTCGGTTCCTCGGATCCGGGCGCCCGCGGCGAGCGCCATGCGCAGGCCGTCGCCGCCACCCGATCCCGCGTTGCGCTGGAGCAGCCGGTCCGGCTCCTTGGTGACGTAGCGCCGCAGCAGTTCGGCGTCGGCCTGGAATCCGCCGTCGGCCAGCACCACCGCGCCGGCTTCGAAGCGCAATGCCTCGTTCCCCTGTGTCCCGGCGACACCGCAGCAGCGACTGCCGTTCATCATCAGTTCGCGTGCGCGCACACCGCGCAGGAGCCGTCCGGCGCGCGATTCGAGCTTCGCGCACAGCGTGCGCACCATCACGTCGGCGCCTCGCCCCCGCCAGTGCAGACCCGGTTTCACCGGCGGCGGCGGGGCGAGCAGCGCGCGCTGGCCCGGCTCCCACCCGCCCTTGATG
>JADLDQ010000004.1 GCA_020846575.1 Burkholderiales bacterium | reverse complement strand
TACCACGCCCCCCGGCGGGTACGGCACAACTACCTTGATCGGCTTTGAAGGAAAGCCCTGCGCCGCGACGCCCTGGCACAGCAGCAGCGGAAGCAACAACAGCCAGCATCGAACGATCATTTCTCCTCCTTGTTTCGGTTGCGATCCGGTTGCGCGGGTTCCACGAGCGGGTAGCGCGCTTTCGCCTTTGCCGCGGTCGGCCCCGAAGTGCCACTGCCGCGAACGAACCGCTTCGATTCGTCCACGAACGGCTGATAAGCCCAATTCGGATACCGGCCGGAGCGCCGCGCTACGTCAGCGAGGAACAGGCGGCGCTTCTGGCTGGCGAGGATGCGCTGATGCACCGCGTCGGGATCCCAGCCCTCCAGCGCCCGGACGTGCAGCCGGGCTTCCACCGCCGTCGCGTCCGCGCTGCCCGCGATATTGTGCAACTCGTCGGGATCGCGCTCGAGATCGAACAACATCGGCGCCAGCCCTCGGGTATGGATGTACTTGTGCGCTCCGGCGCGGACCATTCGCGAAGCGGCGCGCACGCCCTCCGAGCTGTACTCCGAGATCACCGAGCGATTTTCGCCCTTGTCCGCACCGGTCATCAGCGGCAGGAGCGACGCGCCGTCAAACGGATCGACCGGCTCGGGCGGCCTGCCGCCGGTCGCAAGGTCAAGGAAGGTGGGCAGCAAGTCGACGAGCGACACGTGCGCGCACGAGCGCCGCGCGCCGATACCCGGCGCGGAGATCATCAAAGGCACGCGCGCCGACCACTCGAAGAAGGTCTGCTTGTACCACATGCCGCGCTCGCCGAGCATCTCGCCATGGTCGGCGGCGAACACGACCGCCGTGTCCTGCGCCAGGCCGCATTGCTCGAGCGTGGCGAGGATGCGCCCGACCTTGTCGTCGATGTAGCTCACCATGCCGTAGTAGGCGTGGCGCGCGTTTCGCACATGCACATCAGTCACCGTGTACTCGTTCTGCGCGTGCGCGTAGTGGAGCCAGCGACTGTGCTCGTCGAGGTCCTCCACGGCGATCTGCGCCACTTTCGGCATGTCGATTTCGTCGTGCCGGTAGCGATCCCAGTGTTCCTGGCCGGCCACGAACGGCGGGTGCGGATGCGTGAACGAGATGGTGAGGAAGAACGGCTGTTCCTGCGGCGCGCGCGCGAGGTCGTACAGGCGCGGTACGCCTCGGTATTCCACCTCGTCGTCGTAGTCGATCTGCAGGCTGCGCACGCACGATCCGGCCTCGAGGATGGGCCGCATGCTGACGCCGGTCGGGCGGTACTCGGGCCCCTGGAGGAAGTCCGGGGTCCAAGAGAAGTCCGACGGATAGATGTCGGTGGTCAGCCGCTCCTCGTAACCGTGCAGCTGGTCCGGGCCGATGAAGTGCATCTTGCCGCAAAGAATCGTGCGGTACCCGAGGTTCGCCAGATAGTGCGCCATCGTCGGGACCGACGCGGGAAACTCCGCGGCGTTGTCGTACGCCTCGATCGCGTGCGGCAATCTCCCCGACAGCATGGAGAAGCGCGACGGGGCGCAGATCGGGAAGTTGCAGTATGCACTGTCGAACACGACCGAGCGTGCCGCGAGGCGCTCGAGGTGCGGCGCCCTGACCACGCGATGGCCGTACGCCGGCAGCGCCGGCGCGGCAAGCTGGTCGGCCATCAGGAGAAGGATGTTCACGGAGGCGCGAGCCCGAGGCGCACGAACGCTTCGGCCGGGGCTTCATTGCGCTGCATCAGCCCTGCCATGAGCTGCAGCAGGCGCGCCTCGATCGCCGGGTCGCGAAACGGCCGCAGCTGATCCGGATCGCTGCGTAGGTCGTAGAGCACGGTCGTCGTGTCCTCGTAGCCGCCGCCCTGCCCGACGTGGCCGACGGGCTGGTCCTTGACGTTGCGGCGCGCAGGAACCTTCAGCACCGGCGTGCCCTGGGTGAAGCCGAACGGCGGAGAGAGCGTCGCTTCGCGCAGCTCGTCGAGCCGGAACAGCGACTTGAGATGCATCGGCATCAGGGTGTACTCGTAGAGCTGCTGCCGGGTCATGTCTTCCGGGTAGCGGAAGTAGGTGTAGCGCCCGTCGGTGATGTTGGTGCCCGCTCCGAACATACCGTATAGCGCCGCCTCGCGTACGCTGCGATCCTGCTCGAGCAATGGCAGGAGCGAGTGGCCCTCCACTCCCTCGGGGGCCCGCACGCCGAACAGCTCGAGCAGGGTGGGCATGAGATCCGCGGTCTGCGTCAGCGCCTTGCGCCGCTCGCCCGCCCGCGCCGCGAACGCCGGGTGGTAAACCACCAGCGGAATGTGGGCGATCTCGTTGAAGAACGGCATGCGGTTCTTTCCCCACCAGTCGTGCTCGGCCAGCAGGAACCCGTGATCGGTGGTGAGGATAACCGCCGTGTCCTTCCACATGCCGTGGCGGTCGAGATAGTCGAGCAGCCGGCCGAAGTACTCGTCACACATCGCGACCAGCGCCGCGTAGTTGGCGCGCAGCTCCGCCACCTCTTCCGGGCTCTCCGCGGCACGCTGGTAGCGCGGCCAGTCGAGGATCGGGCCCTTATAGCCCGTCGGATAGCACTCGCGGAATCGCGCCGGGGAGTGAAACGGCTCGTGCGGGTCGAAGCACTCGAGGTGCAGGAGCCAGCCGTCGGCACCCCGGTTGGTGTCGAGGAACTCGAACCCCGCCGCGAACGTCCTCGGGCAGCAGAAGTCTTCTTCCTCGCGCATGAACTCGCGGTTCACCATTGCCTGCAGGCGTCCGTCGGTCTTCGATCGCGGCTGTTGCAGTGCGTGGTAGCGCTCGCGGAAGCGGTCGAGCGGCGGCTGCACCATCGCCTTCCACCTGTCCCACTCCTGGCCGCGGATGAATTCCCAGGACGAGTACCGGTTGTGGTAGGTGGCCCCGCCGTCTTCCCAATAGTGGTAGTGATCCGAGACGAGGTGCGTGTAGACCCCCGCCGCCTGCAGGAGCTCGGAGAAGCACCGATCGAAGGGCTCCAGCGGCCCCCAGCTGCGGTGCAGGAAGTTGATCCGCCCCGTATGCAGGTCGCGCCGGGCGGGCATGCAGGGTAGGCTGCCGACGAAGTGCGTGTCGAAGGTGACAGCCCGCTCGGCAAAGCGCCCGAAGCTCGGCGTTGCGATGCTCGCGCCGCCGTAGCACTGGAGCGCGGCGCGTACCAGCGAGTCGAAGAGTACGAAGATCGTCCGCACCGGCTCAGTTCACCCTGATGCCGGCCTGCTTCACCACCCGCTGCCACTTCTCCAGCTCGCTCTCGAGGTACCTGGCGAAGCTCGCCGGATCGCCAGGCGTCGCGGCGTCCATGCCGCTGCGGGCAAGGGCGGCACGCACGGCCGGCTCGGCGACCGCCTTGGCGATCGCCGCGTTCAGCTTGGCGACGATCCCGGCAGGTGTGCCCCGCGGCGCGAGATAGCCGAGCCACTGGCTCGCCTCGAACCCCGGCACGCCGGCCTCGTCCATGGTCGGCAACTCGGGCATCGTCTCCCAGCGTCGAGCGCTGCTGACCGCGAGCGGGCGCAGCTTTCCCGCCTTGATCTGGGGGAGCGCAACCGCCGCGTTGGCGAACTGCACCTGCACCCGGCCGGCGATCTGATCCTGAATCGCCGGCGGCGCGCCCTTGTAGGGCACGTGCAGCAGGTCCACCCCGGCCATTGCCTTCAGCATCTCGCCTTGCAGGTGGGCGGGGCTGCCGTTGCCAGCCGAGGCGTAGCTGAGCTTGCCTGGATTGGCCTCCGCATACGCAATCAGCTCCTTGACGCTCGCGGCGGGAACAGCCGGATTCACCGTCAGGATCGACGGCGCGAACGCCGCCACGGCCACGGGCGCAAACTGCGCCGCCGCCCCCGGCGTGGTCTCGGGACGCAGCGCTGCGTTCATGTTCAGCGCGGTCGTGGTCAGGGCAAGCGTATAGCCATCCGGGGCGGCGTTCGCCACCGCGTCGGCGCCGATCATGCCGCCCGCGCCGGTCTTGTTCTCGACGATAACGGGCTGGCCGAGCGTCGCGCGCATCTGCTCTCCGACGGTTCGGCCGAGGATGTCGACCAGACCACCCGCCGGCCACGGGACGATCACGCGAATCGGCTGCGTAGGATAGGCGTCCGCACCGCTCGCCGCGCCAGACCCGAGCAGGGTTGCGGCCGCCAGGGTAAGGATCAATCGCTTCATCTGCATGAGACCTCCTGGTCAGGAAAAGGTAGCTGCGTATCGCGCGAGCGCTTCGAGCTGCGGCTCGGCTCCCAGCCCTGGCGCCTCGCCGAGGCTCGCGCGCCCGCCGGACACTGCGGCGAGCGGGCCGCACGTAAGCGTGCGCAAAGGGTTTTCGTTGGCGTCCATCTCGAGCATACCGCCGCCGCCCGCGGCGGCGAGCAGGTGGGCGGAGGCGAGCAGGCCGACGCCGCCGCCCAGGTAATGCGGGCAGAAGCGCCGGCCGGACGCAAGTACCTTCCTTGCCACCGGCAGGCAGCCGCTGAAGCCGCCCCACTTGGCGATGTCGGGTTGCACCACGCCGAGCGCAGCCGCCGACAGCGCGCCGTCGAACGCCGCTTCGCCGGCCAGGTTCTCGCCCGCGGCCAGGGGCACCGGGCATTCATTCGCCAGCGCGCGCCATTCGCCCCAAGGCCGGTCGGCGCGCAGCGGTTCTTCCAGCCACTTCACGCCGAAGCCCGCGAGCTTTGGCGCGGCCTGCCTCGCCGCGTCGAGCGACCACGCCTGGTTCGCGTCGACCATCAGCTCGGCGTCCTCGCCGAGCGCGGCGCGCAGCGCCTTCAGGTTGGCGAAGTCGCGCTCATCGCCGAAACCGATCTTCAGCTTGAAGGCCGTGTAACCCTCGTTTCGTTTGGAAAGAGCGAGCCTTTCCGGGCTTTCGGGATTGAGGCCGCTCGCATAGACCCGCACGTGCGGCAATTCGCCGCCGAGCAGGCGCCACAGCGGCTGGCCCGCCTTGCGTGCGGCGAGGTCCCAGAGGGCGATGTCGGTGCCGGCAATCGACTGCGCGATCGGCCCCGGCTCGCCCGACTGGATGGCGAGCACGGCAGTTTTCTCCGAAAGGAACTGAAATGCTTCGCGAGGCGTAGCGAAATCCTTGCCGGCGAGAAGAGGCCAAAGAACCGATTCCACCAGCCGCGCGCGGTGCTCGGCGCCGACCGCCGGGAAATTGCACCACGTCTCGCCCCAGCCCACCGCGCCCGCGTCGTCCTCCGCGCGCAAAAGCACCATCGGCCGGTCGCGCATCGCGCCGAACGAGGTGACGACCGGGAGGTCGATCGGGCAACGGAACACCAGCGCGCGCAGCGAACGCAAGCGCAGCACGGCGCTCATGGCTTGAGGTTCATCTCGAGGTGGATGTAGTCGCCGCGGTAGGTTACTTCGGCCAGGTACAGCACCGTGCCGTCCGCGGCGCGGAAGACGCGCCGCACTTCGGCAACGGGCGAGTTGACGGGCATGTCGAGATGGCCGGCGGTCTCCACGTCGGCCGTGCCGATGCGCAGGCTCTGGTGCGCCCTGGCGATCCCCGCCTTCAGGTCCAGCAGCACGGGGATCGCCGTTTCGCGGCGAAAGCGCGCCGGCGCGCGCCGGAACAGGCGGTCGTCGAGGTAGATCGATATCACGCAGTAGGGCTGCCCGTCGCGCGAGTGCACGCGGCGCATGAAGTGGTAGCGCGGCGCGGGCGAGCCGTCCTTCGCCTCGAGCCGCGGCACGGCCGACGCCTCCTCGATGAGGGTAAGTTGCGGCTTGTCGTCCCGGTACACCTCGGCGAGCGTGCGCAGGCTGGTCTCCAGGCGGATGCTGCGCTCGCTGCCCGGCCGCGCGGTGACGAAGGTGCCGCGACCCTGCTCGGCCGACACCAGCCCCTCGCGCGCGAGCAGGTCGATCGCCTGCCGGGCGGTAACGCGCGCCACGTCGAACTCCTCGGTCAGCGCGTCGAGCGACGGCAGGCGCGCGCCCGGATCCCACACGCCGCGCGTAATGCGGCTGCGCAGCAGGTCGGCGAGCTGCGCGTAACGCGGCATCGGGCTGTCGCCGAAATAGCGGTGCACGCGCATCCCCCTTGAGTAGGTCGTTCTATCTATAGTACCTTCAACCTGGTGAGGCGAGCAATGCTGGTGCTGATGCCCTGGGCGGCGATCGTCGCCCTGTGGTACGCGATCCACTACAGCGGCCTGGTCAATCCCGCGCTGGTGCCGGCGCCGCACGCGGTGGCCGAGCGCTTCGTCGAGCTCGCCGGCCAGCGGCTGCCGAGGGACGTGTGGATGTCGACCCAGCGCGTGTTTCTCGGCGTGGCGCTCGGCATCGCCGCCGCGGTGCCGGCGGGCTTCGTGCTCGGCTGGTACCGCGAGGTGCGCCAATTCATCGACCCGCTCATCAACTTCTTCCGCGCGCTGCCGCCGATCGCGCTGATCCCGCTGATGATCGTCTATTTCGGCATCGAGGAAACGGCCAAGGTGGTGATCCTCTTCTACGCCGCGTTCTTCTCGGGCGTGATCGTGATGTACGAGGGCATCGCGCAGATCAGCCCGATCTACGTGCGCGTCGCGCGCACGCTCGGCGCGAGGGACCTGGAGATCTTCAGCCGCGTCATCGTGCCGCTCACCGTGCCGCACATGCTCACCGCGCTGCGCGTCGCGCTGGGCGTCGCCTGGGCGACGCTGGTCGCCTCCGAGCTGATCGCGGCGCGCGAGGGTCTGGGCTCGCTGATCCAGAACGCCGCCAATTTCTTCCTGCTCGACATCATCTACGTTGGCATCATCTGCATCGGCTTTATCGCCCTCGCGATGGACGTGGCGCTGCGGCTAGTGGCGCGGCGCCTCGTTGCCTGGCAGGACCGCATTGCATGAAGCCGCGCATCTCCTTCGAGGGAGTGAGCGTGCTGTTCGGCGGCCTGAAGGTGGTCGACGACGTGAGCTATGCCATCGGCGAGCGCGAATTCGTGTCGGTGATAGGACCCTCCGGCTGCGGCAAGACGACAATGATGAACATCGTCGCCGGGTTCGTGAAGCCCAGCCGCGGCGCGGTGCTGCTCGACGGCAAGCCGGTCGCCGGGCCGGGCCCGGACCGCGGCGTGATCTTCCAGGAGTACGGCGTGTTCCCCTGTCTGACGGTGAAGGAGAACATCGCCTTCGGCCTGAAGCTCGCCGCCAACCGCGCGGGCGAGGCCGAGCGCGAGGAGATCTGCGCGCGCTACATGCGCCTCATGGGCCTTGCTGACTTTGCCGACGCCTGGCCGAAGACGCTCTCGGGCGGGATGCGCCAGCGCCTGGCGATTGCCCGCGCCTACGCGGTGAAGCCCGAGTTCCTGCTCATGGACGAGCCCTTCGGCGCGCTCGACGCGCAGACGCGCAGCGCGATGCAGGACCTGCTGCTCGCGGTGCTCGCCGCCGAGGGCAAGACGGTGATGCTGATCACACATTCGGTGGAGGAGGCGGTCTACCTCTCCAATCGCATCGTCGTGATGACCGCCCGGCCGACCCGCATCCGCGAAATCATCGAGGTGCCGTTCGGCTACCCGCGCGAGGAGTCGCTGCACGAGAAGCCAGAGTTCGGCGAGCTGCGCTCGCACGTGCGCGAACTCGTCATGAAGGAGTATGCCGCGCAATCCCGATTAACCCAAGAGGAGAAGACATGAGCATGAACCGAAGGACATTCCTGCAAGGCACCGGCGCCGCACTCAGCCTGTCGGCGGCCGGCTTTCCCGCGATCGCGCAGAGCCGCGCCAAGATCCGCGTCGGCTACCTGCACACCCTGGCGGTCGACGGCCAGATGTGGCTTGCCGACCACCTCGGCGCTTGGGCGAAACACGGGCTCGAGCCCGATTTCAAGCTGTTCACCACCGGGCTAGAGCTCTTCCAGGCGATGGTCGGCGGCAGCATCGACATGCTCTCGACCGGCGCCGTGATCTCCAACTTCCCGGCGCGAGGGCAAGGCAAGATGTTCGGCGTCAACTGCGTGGAGTTCGCCACCGCGCTGCTGT
>JADLDQ010000003.1 GCA_020846575.1 Burkholderiales bacterium | reverse complement strand
TCTTCGCGCGCCTGTGCTACCGCGACGGCAAGAACCGCTACCTCACCGACCAGCCGCGCGTTCTCGGTTACCTTCGCGCCACCTGCCGGCGCTACCGCGAGCTCGCACCGCTCGCTCGCCTGCTCGAGGAGCTCGATCCACGGCCGGTCCAGGTCGGGCACACCTTCTGAGCATCGCGGTCCCGCGGCGCGGGATAAGTGCTCCATGGAAAAACAGGGCTTTCCCGATTCTGTTTCCTGAGAGTTCGAACCCCATGGCGAACGCGAACCCGGGCGGGAGATGCCGCCGGCGATGAAGGCCATGATCCTCGCCGCGGGTCGGGGCGAACGCATGCGTCCTCTCACCGACGCGACGCCCAAGCCGCTGCTGGAAGCCGGCGGCCGGCCGCTGGTCGCCTGGACCATCGAGCGGCTGCGCCGTGCGGGAATCCGCGACATCGTGATCAACGTCTCGCATCTCGCCGGCCGCGTCCGCGACGCGCTCGGCGACGGTACGGCGCTCGGCGTGGCGATCCGCTACTCGCACGAACCCGAGGCGCTGGAGACCGCGGGGGGCATCGCGCAGGCGCTGCCGCTGCTGGGCGCGGCGCCCTTCGTCGCGGTATCGGGCGACGTCTACTGCGAGTTCGACTTCCGGCGGCTGGCGGCGCGCACCGCGGGGTTCGCCGGCGCGCACCTCGTCCTGGTGCCCAACCCGGCGCATCACCGCGCGGGCGATTTCGCGCTGCAAGGCGAGCGCGTGCGCGAACGCGACAGCGCGCGCTTCACCTACTCGGGCATCGGGCTGTACCACCCGCGACTGTTTGCCCGCATCGCGCCGGGCGCGACACTGCGGCTCGCGGCGCTGCTGCGCGAGGCGATCGCCCGCGACGCGGTGAGCGGCGAACTGTACCGCGGCCGATGGCGGGACGTCGGTACGCCCGCGCGCCTGGCGGCGCTCGACCGGGCGCTGCGCTCGCGCCGCCGGGCGCAGGGCGCAGGGCGCGCGCCCGAGCGCGCTGCCCGCTGAAGCGGATCGCGCGCCGCCTTCCACTATACTTGCGCGATGCAGGACTTCACCCCGCAGGTAGAGCGCCGCAGGCGGCTCCAGGCGCGCATGGACAAGGGCCTCGCCTTCGTCCCGACCGCGCCCGAGCGGCTGCGCAACCGCGACAGCGACTACCTGTACCGGTTCGACAGCTATTTCTACTACCTGACGGGTTTCCCCGAACCCGAAGCGGCGCTCGTTCTCATCGCCGGCAGCGAACCGCGATCGCTGCTTTTCTGTCGCGACAGGAATCCGGACCGGGAGCTCTGGGAAGGACTGCGCTTCGGGCCGGAGGCGGCGCGCGAGCGCTTCGGGGTGGACGAGGCGCACGCCTTCTCCAAGCTCGATGAGATGATGCCCGCGCTCCTGGCCGAGCAGCCGGCGCTGTACTACGCGCCCGGCGCCGACGCAGCGTGGGACACCCGCGTGCTCGGCTGGCTGAACCGCGTGCGCGCACAGGCGCGCAGCGGGCTGGGCGCACCCTCGGACATCCGCGACGTGCGGGTGGCGCTGGACGAGATGCGCCTGTTCAAGGACGACTCGGAGATCGCCATCATGCGCCGCGCCGCGGAGATCTCGTGCGATGCGCACCTGGGGGCGATGCGCGCCACGCGTCCCGGGCGCACCGAGTACGAGATCGAGGCGCAGCTCCTGTACGCCTTCCGGCGCGCAGGCGCGCAGTTCCCCGCCTACTGGCCGGTCGTCGCCGGCGGCGCCAACGCCTGCGTGCTGCACTACCGCGACAACGGCGCCGCGCTGCGCGATGGTGAACTGCTGCTGGTGGACGCCGGCTGCGAGCTGGATGGCTACGCCAGCGACATCACGCGCACCTGGCCGGTGGGCGGGCGCTTCTCCGCGGTGCAGCGCGAGATCTACGAGCTGGTGCTCGCAGCGCAGCGCGCCGCCATCGCGAGCGTGGCCCCGGGGCGGCGCTGGGACGAACCGCACGCGGCGGCGGTGCGCACCCTGTCGCAGGGTTTCGTGGACCTGGGTCTGTGCCAGGGACCGCTCGAGCGCGTGATCGAGTCCGAGGACTACAAGCGTTTCTACATGCACCGCACCGGACACTGGCTGGGTCTGGACGTGCACGACGCCGGCGAGTACAAGAAGGACGGCGAATGGCGAGCGCTCGAGCCGGGCATGATGCTCACCGTCGAACCGGGCTGCTACATCCGGCCGGCCGAAGGCGTGCCGGAACAGTTCTGGAACACCGGCGTGCGCATCGAGGACGACGTGCTGGTGACGCCATCCGGGAACGAGGTGATCACCGCCTCGACGCCGAAGTCGATCGCGGAGATCGAAAGCCTCGTCGGACGCGAATGAGCCCGCCGGGCCGTCTCGAGGACGAATTCCCGGCGCGACGCGCAGGGCCGGACCGGTGAACCCGCGCGCGCCGGCCGCCCGGCCACACCCGCCCGAACGCCCTCGCCGGCTTGCCTGCCGGTGAACGCCGAACCCGCACCCGAGCACGACGTGCTGATCGCCGGCGCCGGGCCGGTGGGCATGCTGCTCGCGATCGCGCTCGCGGGCTCCGGGCTGCGCTGGCGCCTGATCGGCATGCAGGAGGCCGGCGCCGAGCGCCCGGTCGCGCTCGCGCGCGGCAGCGAACTGCTGCTCGAGCGCCTCGGCCTCGCCGCCCGGATTCAGACCACGCCGATACGCACGGTGCACGTGTCGCAGCGCGGCGCGTTCGGGAGCGCCCGCATCGAGGCATCGGATCTGGGCGTGCCGGCGCTGGGCTGCGTGGCCTCTTATCAATCGCTGTGCGACGCCCTCCGGCGCGAGATCGACCGGCTTGCCCCGCGCGCGCGCCTCGGCGCCCGCGTATCGCAATGGAGCGAAGACGCGAGCGGCGTGTCGGTGCAGTGCGCGCCGGACAAGGCGGGCGGCGCGACACCGAGCGTCCTGCGCGCGCGGCTGCTGGTGCTCGCCGAGGGCACGCCCGCGGCGCATCGAGGCGCGGCGCGCGATGACGGCCAGAGCGCCGTCGTCGCGCAGGTGTGGACGCAGGCGCCCCACCGGAACACCGCGTTCGAGCGCTTCACACCCCGGGGCCCGCTCGCGCTCCTGCCCTGGGCCGAGCGCCTCGCGCTCATCTGGTGCACGGCGCACGAGCCGGCACAGGCGTTGTGCGCGCTCGGGGAGCACGAATTCCTCGAGAAGCTCGGCGAGGCCTTCGGCCGCCGTCTGGGCCGTTTCACCGCCGCGGGGCCGCGCAGCCGCTTCGCGCTCGCACTGCACAGGGGCGCCGCGCCGGCAGGCGAGCGGGTGATCGCGGTCGGCAACGCGTCGCAGACGCTGCATCCGGTCGCCGGCCAGGGACTGAATCTCGGCCTGCGCGACGCCTGGGAACTGGCGCAGTTGCTGCGCGCCGCGCGCGCGCGCGAGATCGGACGCCCGCCGTTCGGGCGCGGCTTTGCGCGCCGGCGCTGCGCCGACCGGCGCGGCGAAATCGCGTTCACCGATGCGCTGGTCCGGGCGTTCTCCAACGACAGCGCGATCCTCGGCGCGGCGCGCGGCGCCGCACTGGCGGTCTTCGACCTGCTGCCGCCGGCGCGCAGGCTGCTCGCTCGCCGCGCCATGTTCGGCTTCGGGATCTAACGCAGGCGCGCCGCGCGGCGCGATCCCCGCGACGGCACGGGCGCGGCTGCGCGCTCCGAGTCCGGCAGCGCGACGGGAAGCATCCGTCGCGCGCAGCGCGGAGCAGAGAATCCCGCGCGCGCAGCGCGGGGCAGAGAATCCCGCGCGCGCAGCGCGGGGCAGAGAATCCCGCGCGCCAGCGCGCGGTGGATGCCGCGCAGGCCGCCTAATGCAATCGCTGCTCCGTGTCAATGCCGCGCCTGGAATTTTTTCGGCAGCGCGCCCGCCCCGTTCGCCGTTCGCCGTTCTCGCGCGCGGCGCGCGAGACATATCCCGATGAATCCGGCCTCAGCGCGCCGAATCGATTGCTGCGGTTCGCGTTTGCGGTCTACCTCGCTCATATTTCGCCGGAAAATTCTTCGCCGCGCGTCGCGGTTGCGCGCGCAGCGCAGTCCGCGATGCGCTGGCGCGAACGACGTGTGAAGTTCGTGTGGTGGCGGCGATCAAGGTGTTGTTTTTCGCTCTTGGATTCGGTATAGAATTCCCTCCCCGCTCGCCACCGTTCCCCCCGACGCATCGATCATGCAAATCGGCGCGCATCGCCTCAGAAACAATCTGTTCGTCGCGCCGATGGCAGGTGTCACCGACCGCCCCTTCCGGCAGTTGTGCAAGCGCTTCGGCGCCGGCCTCGCCGTTTCCGAGATGGTCGCTTCCAACTCACTCTTGTGGGGCAGCGAGAAGACGCGCCGGCGCGCCAACCACGACGGCGAGGTCGAACCGATCTCGGTCCAGATCGCGGGCGCGGATCCGCGCATGATGGCCGAGGCCGCGCGCTACAACGCCGGCGAAGGCGCCGAGATCATCGACATCAACATGGGCTGCCCGGCCAAGAAGGTCTGCAACGCGATGGCGGGCTCGGCGCTGCTGCGCGACGAGGCGCTAGTCGGGCGCATCCTCGAAGCGGTGGTGAAAGCGGTGCAGGTGCCGGTGACGCTGAAGTTTCGCACCGGCTGGGACGCGAACAGCCGCAACGCGCTGCGCGTCGCGGCCATCGCCGAGGCAAGCGGCATCCGCCTGCTCACCCTGCACGGCCGCACCCGCGCGTGCGGCTTCTCCGGGCACGCGGAGTACCACACCATCCGCGCGGTGAAGCGCGCGAGCCTCCTGCCGGTGATCGCCAACGGCGACATCCGCACGCCCGAGGAGGCGAAGCGGGTGCTGGAGCACACCGGCGCCGACGGCGTCATGATCGGCCGCGCCGCCCAGGGCCGGCCGTGGATATTCCGCGAGGTCGAGCACTTCCTCGCGAGCGGCGAGAAGCTTCCGCCCCCGATGGTGCAGGAGATCCGCGAGGTGCTGCTCGGGCACCTGCACGAGCTGTACGCCTTCTACGGCCGCGAGCGCGGCGTCAAGGTGGCGCGCAAGCACGTCTCCTGGTACACCAAGGGCCTCGCCGGCTCGGCAGATTTCCGCCACCGCATGAACCGCGTCGAGACCTGCGAGGCGCAACTCGCGGCGATCGGCGAATTCTTCGGCCGGCTGGAGCAGGCGGGCAAGCGCCTGCGGTACGACGAACGCCTGGAGGAGCGCTTCGATAGCGACATCGTCAACACCAGGGAGGAAGCGGCGCAAGACGGGCATCCAGACCCGGTCGCGGCGCTTCTGCCGCCGGCGGGAGCTCGCGCAGCCCCCGCTTTCTGCTGACGGAGGCGGATGAATGAGGCAGAGCAGCGAGATCGAGGACTGCGTCCGGAAATCCCTTGAGCGCTACTTCAAGGACCTGGACGGCACCAAGCCGCGTTCCATCTACGACCTGGTGCTGAAAAACGTGGAAAGACCGATGCTGGAGGCCGTCCTGAGCCATGCGGAAGGCAACCAGAGGGCGGCCGCGGAGATGCTGGGCATCAACCGCAACACCCTGCGCAAGAAAATCCTGGCGCTCAAGATCAAGGGGAACTGATCGCGCGCGAACGCGGGCCGGCGGGTGCGGCAATGCGCCGCGGCCCCGCGCTCCCGGCGTCCGCGGCGGCGCTTTCGAAGCCGCGCGCTCGCCGCGCGCACTCACTCCGGGTCACCTGCAATGAACATCCGCATACGGCGCGCCCTGCTCAGCGTCTCCGACAAGACCGGGCTCCAGGACTTCGCACGAGCGCTCGCCGCCGCGGGCGTGTCCCTGCTCTCCACCGGCGGCACCGCGAAGCTTCTCGCCGCGGGCGGCATACCCGTCACCGAGGTCTCCGACTACACCGGCTTTCCGGAGATGCTCGACGGCCGGGTGAAGACGCTGCACCCGCGGCTGCACGCCGGCCTGCTCGCGCGGCGCGACCGCGAAGCCCACATGCAGGCCCTGGGCTCGGCGGGCATCGAACCCATCGACCTCGTGGTCGTGAACCTCTACCCCTTCGTACAGGCGGTGGCGCGCGCCGGCTGCACGCTCGAGGAGGCGATCGAGAACATCGACATCGGCGGGCCCAGCATGCTGCGCGCGGCGGCGAAGAACCATGCCGGCGTGGCGGCGGTGTGCGATCCGGCCGACTACTCGGCGCTGCTCTCGGAGATGAAAGCGGCGGGCGGGGCGCTGGCGGGGCAGACCCGCTTCGCACTGGCGCAGAAGGCGTTCACCCACACCGCGGCCTACGACGCGGCGATCAGCAACTACCTCACCGCGGTGGACGCGCAGGGCCGTGCACAGGCCTGGCCCGGGCACCTCACTTTCCAGTTCGAAAAGCTCCAGGAAATGCGCTATGGCGAGAATCCGCACCAGGGTGCGGCGTTCTACCGGGACGCGCCGCCGCGTCCCGGCGGCATCGCGGGCTACCGGCAGATCCAGGGCAAGGAACTCTCCTACAACAACATCGCGGACTCCGACGCCGCGTGGGAGTGCGTGAAGACTCTCGAGCAGCCGGCCTGCGTGATCGTCAAGCACGCCAATCCCTGCGGCGTGGCGATCGGCGCTGACCCGCTCGAGGCCTACGAGGGCGCCTTCGCCACCGATCCGACCTCGGCGTTCGGCGGCATCATCGCTTTCAACCGCGCGCTCGACGCGCGTGCCGCGCAGGCGCTCACGAAGCAGTTCGCCGAGGTGGTGATCGCGCCGGCGCTCGAGCCCGGAGCGCGCGCGGCGCTGTCGGCCAAGACGAACGTGCGGGTGCTGGAGGTGCCTGCGGGCGAGCTGCAGACCGCGGCGGGCGGCTACGACTTCAAGCGCGTCGGCGGCGGCCTGCTGGTGCAGGCGCCGGATGCCCGCAACGTGGCCGCCTCGGAACTGCGCATGGTCACGCGAGCCAGACCCAGCGAAGAGCAGCTCGCCGACCTCGTGTTCGCCTGGCGCGTGGCGAAGTTCGTCAAGTCGAACGCCATCGTCTTCTGCGGTTCGGGCCGCACCCTGGGCGTGGGCGCCGGCCAGATGAGCCGGGTGGACAGCGCGCGCATCGCCTCGATCAAGGCGCACAACGCGGGACTGTCCCTGGAGGGTTCGGTGGTCGCCTCGGACGCGTTCTTCCCGTTCCGCGACGGCGTGGACGTGGTGGCCGAGGCCGGCGCGAAGGCCATCATCCAGCCCGGCGGCAGCGTCAAGGACGACGAAGTGATCGCCGCGGCGAACGAGCGCGGCATCGCCATGGTGTTCACCGGGGTGCGGCATTTCCGCCACTGAGTCGCGGCCGAACGCGAAACCACGCCGCGCCCGGCACGCACCTCCCGAGCTCACCCCGAACCCGACATGAAGATCCTGGTCATCGGCAGCGGCGGGCGCGAGCACGCGCTCGCCTGGCGCCTGGCGCAGTCCGAGAAGGTCCAGAAGGTGTGGGTGGCGCCGGGCAATGCCGGCACCGCGCGCGAACCCGGCGTGGAAAATTTTCCGGCCAGCGCGCCGGCGACGCTCGCCGAGTTTGCCCGCCGGGAGAAGATCGGCCTGACCGTGGTCGGCCCCGAGGCGCCGCTCGCCGAAGGCGTGGTGGACCTGTTCCGCTCGCGCGGCCTGCGCATCTTCGGGCCCACGCGCGCCTGCGCGCGCCTGGAGTCCTCCAAGGAGTTCTCCAAGGACTTCATGCAGCGCCACGGCATCCCGACCGCCGCCTACCGGGCGTTCTCGGTGGCCGCGCCTGCGCACGAGTACCTGCGCACGCGCTCGGCGCCTGTCGTGGTCAAGGCGGACGGCCTCGCCGCGGGCAAGGGCGTGGTGGTTGCCGGCAGCCTCGAGGAGGCGCACCGTGCCGTGGACCGCATGCTGGTGCAGGCCTCGCTCGGCGCGGCCGGCAGCCGCGTGGTGATCGAGGACTTTCTCGAAGGCGAGGAAGCGAGCTTCATCGTGATGTGCGACGGCCGCGAGGTGCTGCCCCTTGCCACCAGCCAGGATCACAAGCGCCTCCTGGACGGGGACGCCGGTCCCAACACCGGCGGCATGGGTGCTTATTCCCCGGCGCCGGTCGTCACCCCGGAAGTGCACGCGCGGGTGATGCGCGAGGTGATCCTGCCCGCGGTCAACGGCATGGCCGAGGCGGGCACGCCCTACACCGGCTTCCTCTACGCCGGGCTGATGATCCACGAGGGCGCACCCAGGGTCCTCGAATTCAACTGCCGGCTGGGCGACCCGGAAACGCAGCCGATCCTGATGCGCCTCAAGTCGGATCTGTACGAGCTGCTCGACTGCGCGGTCGAGGGCAGGCTTGCCGGCGCCCAGGCGCAGTGGGACCGCAGGGTGGCCCTCGCGGTGGTGCTCGCGGCGCGCGGCTATCCCGATGCGCCCCGCGGCGGCGACGAGATCACCGGCCTGCCCGAACCCGGCGAAGACCTGCACGTGTTCCACGCCGGCTCGGCGCGCCGGGACGGGCGGCTGGTCACCAGCGGCGGCCGCGTGCTGAGCGTCACCGCGCTGGGGGATTCGGTCCGCCTCGCGCAGCGCCGCGCCTACGAGGCGATCGAGGCGATCGGCTTCCAGGGCATGCAGTTCCGCCGCGACATCGGACACCAAGCGGTCAACGCCCGTTCCCGCTGACGGTATTCGGGCCAGTCCAGGGCGATCGAGCGCGCGGCCGGATGCGGTTCACGCTGTCGAGCAGGCGCGCAGTCCCGCCGCAGCCATCGCGTATCATCCTCACGCCCATGAACCCCGGCGCGGTCAAGGACTACCTCCTGTCGCTGCAGGATCGCATCGTCGCCGCGCTCGAGCGCCTGGACGGCGGGCGCTTCGGCCGCGACGCCTGGAGCCGCGCCGAGGGCGGGGGCGGCGTGAGCCGCATCATCGAGGAGGGCGCGCTTCTCGAGCGCGGCGGCGTTGGCTTCTCCCACGTACACGGCCAGCGCCTGCCGCCCTCGGCGAGCGCTTCGCGACCCGAACTTGCGGGCCGCGCCTTCGAGGCCATGGGGGTATCGCTGGTGCTTCATCCTCGCAACCCCTACTGCCCGACCGTGCACATGAATGTACGCTTCTTCCTCGCCACCGCGGCAGGCCGCGAGCCGGTATTCTGGTTCGGCGGCGGCATGGACCTCACGCCCTGCTACGGCTTCGAGGAGGACTGCCGCCATTTCCATCGCATCTGCCGCGACGCGCTGGCGCCCTTCGGGCCGCAGCACCATGCGCGCTTCAAGAAGTGGTGCGACGAGTACTTCTTCCTGCGCCACCGCGGCGAGGCGCGCGGCGTGGGCGGGATCTTTTTCGACGATGTCCACGAGCCGGACTTCGAGGGCAGCTTCGCGCTCGCACGCAGCGTGGGCGAGCACTTCCTGCCGGCCTACCTGCCGATCGCCGAGCGCAGGCGCAGCCTTGCGTATTCGGAGCGCGAGAGGAATTTCCAGGCCTACCGCCGCGGCCGCTACGTGGAGTTCAACCTCGTCTGGGACCGCGGTACCCTCTTCGGCCTGCAGTCCGGCGGCCGCGCCGAGTCCATCCTAATGTCGCTGCCGCCGCTGGCGCTCTGGCGCTACGACTGGAAGCCCGAGCCAGGCAGCCCCGAGGAAGCGCTCTACGAGACCTTTCTCCCCGCGCGCGACTGGGTGTGATTCGCCGCGGACTGCATCCACTTGCGGCCCCCCGCATTAACAGGGCAACATGCGTTTCATGAAGGCATCGCGATATGGCTAGGCCGCGCGGCTGGGCGTTTCCGCCGGATCTTCAACCCCGTGCGGAGGACTACGGATTCGACCTGGACGCCGCGCTCGAATCGATGGTGCTGGTCCGCGCCGAAATCCCCGAGGATGCGTTCACCGCATCCTTCCTCGGCACCGAGCGTGCCGGAAACGGCGTGGTGATCCGCGAAGACGGCCTGGTGCTCACCATCGGCTACCTCGTGACCGAGGCCACCACCCTGTGGCTCACCTCCAACCAGGGCGCGGTGATCGCCGGTCACGTGGTCGCGTACGATCATCCGAGCGGCTTCGCCCTGCTCCAGCCGCTGGGGAACATCGGGCTGCCGGCGCTGGAACGCGGCAGCAGCGCCTCCTGCGACGCGGGAGACGAAGTCCTGGTCGCCGGGCACGGCGGGCGGGCGCATTCGCTCAAGGCCTCGGTGGTGGCCAAGCGCGAATTCGCCGGCTACTGGGACTACGTGCTGGACGAAGCGATCTACACCGCGCCGGCGCATCCTCAATGGGGTGGCACCGCGCTCATCGGGCGCGACGGGCGGCTGATCGGCATCGGTTCGCTGCTCGTGCAGGAGGCGATCGAGGGCAACACGGTCCAGGGCAACATGTACGTGCCGATCGACCTGCTGGAGCCGATCCTGGAGGACATGGTCAGGATCGGCCGCGCCGACCGGCCGCCGCGGCCCTGGCTGGGCATGTACTCGGGCGAAGCAGGCGGCCGGCTGGTGGTGGCGGGCATCACGGACGGGGGACCGGCCGACCAGGCCGGCGTGGCGGTGGGCGATGTGCTCCTGGAGGTCGCCGGGCAGCGCGTGGACGGGCTCGCCGACCTGTTCCGCAAAGTCTGGCGGGTAGGTCCGGCGGGGACCGTGGTTCCGCTCACCATCGAACGCGACGGCGTACGCTCGCAGGTTCGCGTGGAATCGGCCGACCGCCAGAGCCGGTTCAAGAAGCCGCACCTTCACTGAAACGCGCCGGAGCGGATCCGTCGATCGCAACCAAGCCGGAGAGGGCGACGAGCGCGTGATGGATGCGAGCAACCGGGCGCGCTCGATGGGAGCGGCGCGGGCACCCGCGGCGGGCGGGCAATCCCCGAACCGCCGGCGGCGGCGCCTCGCCGGCTGCCTGTGCGGGGCACCGCTCGCCCTCCTCTGCGCCGCGGCCCGCGCCCAGGAATGCGGTCAGGTTCTGGGCGTGGGCAAGCGCTCGCAGTTCACCCGCGTGGTGTCGGCCGAGCAGGTCGAGCAGGCCGCAGCCCGCCAGTACCTGCAGTTGAAGCAGCAGGCGTCCACGAAGAACGCGCTCGCCAGTACCTCCCATCCCCAGCTGGTGCGCCTGCGCGCCATCGGCGAGCGCATCGTACCGATC
>JADLDQ010000002.1 GCA_020846575.1 Burkholderiales bacterium | reverse complement strand
TCCCTGCGCTGCGCCTCGGAGACGAATTCCTCCAGGTCCGGGTCGAGCGCGTGGCGCGCCGAGACGATGCCGACCGGCACGCCCTGCTCGACCACCGGCATGTGGCGGAAGCAGCGCTCGTGCATCACCACCAGCGCGCGCCCGAAGGTTTCATTCGGACCGATGGTGAACGGCTCGCGGGTCATGACCTCGGATACTTGCGTGGCCGATGGATCCCGCCCCTGGGCCATGACTCGGTACACCGCATCGCGCTCGGTGAAGATACCGGCGAGGCGGCCGCCCTCGACCACGAGCAGGGCGCCCACGTTCTTCGCCGCCAGCATTCCGGCTGCGGCCGAAACGCTCGTGTCGGGCGGCGCCGTGAGCAGCTTCGCCGGGTCCATGATGGCTCTGATCCGCTGACTGTACATGAGGGTCTCCGCGCACCGCCCCCGGCATACCGAGGGGACCAAGGGCTGACGCTAGCAGCGCTCGACCCGGGAACCTTGACCTGCGTCAATTGAGCGTTCCCGGGCGCCGGGCCGCCGGCGCGTGGCGGGCAGCCGCGTGCGGCGGCCGAAGGAAGGTTCAGAGCGGCGACTGGAGAAACGCGAGCGCGGCAGCCGCGGCCCTGACGCCGTCGGCTACCGCCGCCGCCGCGCGCCGCGGCGAGCCGCAGCGGATGTCGCCCGCGGCGAAGATGCCGGGTGCCTCCGTGCGCATGTCCCCAAGCACTTCGATGCAACCCGCCTCGCCGAGCGGCGCCACGCCCAGGAGGTACTCGGTGGGCGCTTCGAAGCCGACGCGGGCGAGCAGGCCGTGGACCTCGAGCCGCTCCCTGGCGCCGCTTGCGACGTTTTCGATCACGACGGCGCTCACGCTGTCCTTGCCGGCGATCTCCGCGACCCGGTGGCCGCAGCGGATGTCGAGCTTCGGCTCGGCCCTGGCGCGCGCCTGGAGCTCGGGCGGCGCGGAGAGGGCGGGCTGCGACTCGAGCAGGTGGACCCGGGAGGCATGCTTCGCGAGCAGCAGCGCCTCGACCAGGCCGGCGTGGCCGCCGCCGCACACCGCGACGGCCCGGTTCGCGTACAGGCCGGCGTCGCAGAAGGCGCAGTGGATGACGCCGCGGCCCCCCAGTCGATCTTCAGCGGGGAGGCCGAGCTTCTTCGGGCGCAGGCCGCCGGCGATGATCACCGCGTTCGCGGTCCAGGTCTTGCCGTCCGCACAGGTGACCGAGCGGCAGCCGGAATAGGTTTCGATCTCGGTCACCTCGCCCAGTTCCAGCTCCGCGCCGGCGCCGGCCGCCGCCTCGACGAACTGCGAGCCGAGCGCCGGGCCGGCGATGCGCTCGCCCGGCGCGGGGTAATCCTCGACCCATTCGGTGTTCATCACCTGCCCGCCGAAGGATTCGCGGTCGAGGCAAAGCACCCGGCGCCCGGCGCGGGCGAGCGCCGCGCCCGCCGACAGGCCCGCGGGTCCCGCGCCGACGATGATGGCATCGTAGTCCATGCGCGCGCTACGGCTTGATGCCGGTTTCCTTGATGACCTTGGTCCAGGTCGCCAGCTCGTCGCGGATGCGCTTGCCCAGCTCCTCGGGTGCGCTCGATTGGAACTCGACGTCCGGGTTCTGGTGGCCCTGCCCGGCTCGGGTCGCCTTCACGATCGCCTCGGTCTCGCGCGCGAGGCGCTCGATGATCGGCCGCGGCGTGCCGGCCGGAGCCATGACGGCAAACCAGGACGAGACGTCGTATCCCGGCAGCCCCGATTCGTCGAATGTCGGCACCTCCGGCAGGGCGCCGGTGCGCTGCAGGCTGCCGGTGGCGATGATGTGCACCTTGCCCGCCTTGGCGTGCGGGATGAGCAGCGACCCGCCGAACAGCATGTCGACCACGCCTGAGACCATATCCAGCGTCGACTGCGCGCCGCTCTTGTAGGGCACGTGCACGAACTTGAGGCCCATGCGGTAGGCAAAAAGCTCCACGCCCAGGTGCTGAGTGCCGCCGACGCCGTTCGAGGAGAAAGTGAGCTTGCCCGGATTCGCCTTGGCGTAGGCCACCAGCTCCTTCACCGACTTCACCCCGCGCGAGGCGTGCACCGCCAGGTACAGCGGCGCGGTGCACAGCATGCTCACCGGTGCGAGGTCGCGCACCGCGTCGTAGGGCAGCTTCTGCCCGGACTGCGCCGAGAACACGGTGTTCAGCACCAGACCCGAGAGCGCGCCCTGCAGGATGGTGTAGCCGTCGGGGGCCGACTTCACCGCCGCCTCGATGCCGATCACCTGGTTGGCGCCGGCGCGGTTCTCGATCACCACCGGCTGACCCAGGCGCTCCTGCAGCGTCTGGGCGTGGTAGCGGGCGCACACGTCGCCGGTGCCCGCCGGAGCGAAGGGCACGATGTAGCGGATCGCCTTCACCGGGTAGGGGGCGGGCTTGGCCTGCGCCAGGGCGTCGGCGGAAGCCAGGGCGAGCAGGGCGCACAGGGCAAGAAAGGCGACGATGGAACTATGCGTGGTTTGCATCATCGGTACTCCCCGGTTGCGCTCCGCTGTCACCCGACACGGATCATCTCTTTCTCGACATTGGTCCTGAGTTCCTGCCGCAAGGCTCTTTCGGTCACGAGACCCACCGGCCGGCCGAGCAGATCCTCCAGGTAGAACTTCAGGTCCATGTAGGCGTTGA
>JADLDQ010000001.1 GCA_020846575.1 Burkholderiales bacterium | reverse complement strand
GGGCGAGCAGCGCGAGATCTTCACCAAGAAGGTGGGCACGCTGCTGCCCTCGCTCGCGGACCTCAAGACCTGCGCCATACCGATCCTGCGCGGCACGACGCTCGGTTGCTGCCTGGGGGTGCTGCCCGGCGGCGGGGCGCTGCTGTCTTCGTTCGCCGCCTACACCGTCGAGAAAAAGGTCGCGAAGGACCCGGAAACCTTCGGCTTCGGCAACATCAAGGGCGTCGCGGCGCCCGAGTCGGCCAACAACGCCGGTTCCCAGACTTCCTTCATCCCGCTCTTGACCCTGGGGATCCCCTCGAACGCCATCATGGCGATGATGATCGGCGCCATGATGATCCAGGGCATCGCCCCGGGCCCGCAGATCATGACCGAGCGCCCGCAACTGTTCTGGGGCATGATCGCCTCGATGTGGGTCGGGAACCTGATGCTGGTGATCCTGAACCTGCCTCTCATCGGCATCTGGATCAAGCTGCTGGAAGTGCCCTACCGCCTGCTGTACCCGGCGATCCTGATGTTCTGCGGGATCGGCGTGTTCAGCCTGCAGAACAGCCCCTACGACGTGATGTTGACCACTCTTTTCGGCGTGTTCGGCTACGTCTGTCTCAAGGTCGAGGCCGAGCCGGCGCCGCTGATGCTGGGCTTCATCCTGGGTCCCCTGATGGAGGAGAATCTGCGCCGCGCAATGCTGCTCTCGCGCGGGGACCCGCTGGTGTTCTTCCAGCGGCCGATCAGCGCCGGGTTCCTGATCGTCTCCATCATCCTGCTGGCCATCATCGCGCTGCCGTTCATCCGCTCCAAGCGCGAGGAGGCGTTCGCAGGCGACGATTGACGTGCAAGCGTCAAAAAGTCAAAAAAACGCGGCCGAGGCCGCGTTTTTTTTGCGCGTTCTGAAAGATTGCGCGTCTGATTCTGAAAGATCGTGCGCTGCGGCCCGCCCCGCGCAGGCGAGCGATCAGTCGCCGCGGCGGCGCTTCCAGAGGATGTCGCCCGCGCCTGCGTCGCGGTTGCATATACGCGCCAGGATGAACAGCAGGTCCGAGAGGCGGTTGAGGTAGATCCGGCCGGTATCGCTCACCGCACCGGTGCGTCCCGCCGACACCAGCGAACGCTCCGCCCTCCGGCATACGGTCCGGGCGAGGTGCGCGAGTGCGGCGGTGCGCGATCCACCCGGCAGGACGAACTCCGCAAGCGGCGCAAGCTCCCCGTTCAGTTCCGAGGCGAGCGCCTCGATGCGTTCGACGGCGGCGGGGTCGAGCAGCCGGTGGCCCGGGATCGATACCTCGCCGCCAAGGTCGAACAGGTCGTGCTGGATGGCGAGCAGGGCGTCTCGTACCCGGGGCGGGATCGCTTCGACAAGCAGCACACCGAGGTTCGCGTTGAGTTCGTCGATGTCGCCCAGCGCGGCGATGCGCGCGCTGTCCTTGGGCACGCGCGAGCCGTCGCCCAGGCCGGTGTCGCCCGCGTCGCCGGTGCGGGTGGTGATACGGGTGAGGCGCTTGGCCACGGGATGAGGGGAGTCTCTGCGTCCAGTACAAGAAGCCCCGCCGGGCGCACGGCGAGGCCACGAGGCTGACTTACAATGGGTCGGTGTTGCGACAATGGGCCGGTGTTGCGACGGGTATTCTAGCAGCGCGTGGTGGGACCGCCGCTGCAGGCCGTGCCCGGAACCGGGCCTGCTTCCGGCGCGGTGCCCCCTCGATCACGCCATGAGCCGAACGATGCGCCGCGCGCAACGGCAACGCCGCCCGCTTCACTGCGATCTCGCGCCGATACCCGGCTGCGCCTCGGGTCGCATCTCGGACCGTGCCGGCGCTGGACCGGCAGCTTGCCGGGAACACCGTGTCTCGATCGTGGTGCCGGCGCTCGACGAGGCGGCATCGATACGGGGCGCGCTGGCGAACCTGCAGCCACTTCGCGCGGCGGGCCACGAGGTCATCGTGGTCGACGGCGGCTCGCGCGACGCTACGGTGCACCTCGCGCGGGACCTCGCGGACCGCGTGCTCTGCGCGCCCAGGGGTCGCGCGAGCCAGATGAATGCCGGGGCGCAGGCGGCGCGGGGAGACCTGCTCCTGTTCCTGCACGTGGACACGCAGTTGCCCGAGGGCGCGCTCGATCTCGCGCTGCGCGGGCTCGCGCAGTCCGGACGCTGCTGGGGGCGCTTCGACGTGCGCATCGACGGCGGCGGACGCTCGCTAGCGCTGGTGGCCGCGCTGATGAACCTGCGCTCGCGCTGGACCGGTATCGCCACCGGCGATCAGGCGATGTTCGTCGCTCGAGCCGCCTTCCAGGCGCAGGGCGGTTTCCCCGCGATCGCCCTCATGGAGGACATTGCGCTATCGGCGCGGCTGCGCCGCCGCTCGCCGCCCGTGTGCCTGCGCTCGAAGGTGATCACTTCGGGGCGGCGATGGCGTGCGAATGGAGTGGCGAACACCGTCCTGCTCATGTGGTGGCTGAGGCTGCGCTATTGGCTCGGCGCTTCGCCCGAGGCGCTCGCTCGGCGCTACCGGGATCATGGCCGCTGAACGGATCGTTGCGCCGGCGGCCCGCCCCGACCGGCTCGCGTCGCAGGCGATACTGGTGTGCGCCCGGGCGCCGCTGCCCGGCGCGGTCAAGACGCGCCTGATCGGCGCGCTCGGCGCGCGCGGCGCGGCGCGCCTGCAGCGCACGCTGGTGAAGCGAACGCTGCGCGCGGCAGCGGCCGCCGGCTGTGCCAGCGTCCAGCTGTGGTGCGCCCCGGATGCGGAGCATCCCTTCTTCCGCGCCTGCGCCCGGTGCTTCGGCGTGTCGCTGCACGCACAGGGCGAGGGTGATCTCGGCGCGCGCATGGAGCGCGCCTTCGCGCACGCGCTGGCGCGCCACGCACGCGCGGTGCTGGTCGGATCGGATATCCCCGACCTGGACGGCGCCTATCTGCGCGCCGCGTTCGCGAAGCTCGGTGAAGGCAGCCCGGTGTTCGGGCCCGCCGAGGACGGCGGGTACGTCCTCGCGGGTCTCGCCGAGGCGGTGCCGGGCCTGTTCAGCGCCGTGGAGTGGGGCGGACCGCGGGTGATGGCGCAGACGCGCGAAAGACTTGCGCAGGCCGGGCAGTTTCATTCGGAACTGCCGCCGCTGCGGGATCTCGACCGGCCCGAAGATCTTGCGCGGTTCGCACCATGAAGCGCATCGTGCTGCTGGGCGCCGGCCACGCTCACCTGCTCGCGCTGAAGCACTTCGCGAGGCGCCGTGCGGCGGGAGTCGAGATCGTCTGGGTGAATCCCGATCCCGGTACGCTGTACTCGGGCATGATCCCGGGCGTGATCGCCGGCGACTATGCACTCGAAGAATGCCGGATCGACCTGGAGCGCCTCGCGCGCGCCGCCGGCGCTCGGCTGCTCGGCGACCGCGCCCGCGGCCTGCGGCCCGCGGCGCGCGTGGTGCTCCTGGAAGGCGGCGCGCCGCTCGGCTACGACGCGGTGTCGCTGGACGTGGGGTCGGGCCCGCCGGCGCACTGCCCGCCCGCAAAGGACGCGGGCGCGACGCACGTTTCTCTGCGGCCGCTCGCGCAGTTCGTGGCGTCTCTGGATCTGCTTGCCGGGCGGGTCGCGCGCGGCGTCCTGGGCAGCATCGCCGTTGTCGGCGGCGGGGTCGCCGGCGCCGAAGTCGCGCTCTCGCTCCAGCACCGACTGAGAAGGAGCAGCCGCGGTCCGCTGGAGGTGACGCTCATCTCCCATGAGCGCGCGCTGGCGCCGGACCAGGGACCGCGCCTCGGGCGCGCCCTTGCCGGGCTCGCCCGCTCGCGGGGAATCGCCCTGGTGCTCGGCGGCAGGGCATCGATGAAGGACGGGGGATTGGTGCTGGCCGGCGGGGGACGGGTGCAGGCCGGCGCGGTGCTCTGGGCGACCGGCGCGACGGCGCCCGGCTGGCTGATCGATACGCAGCTCGCCCTGGATGCGCGTGGCTTCGTCGCGGTAAACGCTTGCCTGCAGTCGGTGAGCTATCCCGAGGTCTTCGCGGCAGGCGACTGCGCGAGCGATGTCACGCATCCGCGTCCCAGGTCGGGCGTGGCCGCGGTGCGCCAGGGCCCGGTGCTTGGCGAGAACCTGCTGCGGGTGCTGGAGGGCAGACCGCCGCGACCATGGCGCATGGCCGCGCGCCCGCTCGCGATACTCAACTGCGGCGGCCGCCACGCGCTCGCGTCCTGGCGGGGCATGGTGCTCGCAGGCACGCTCGCGTGGCGGTGGAAGGACTATCTCGACCGGCGCTTCGTTCGCGCGCTGCGCGGCTAGGGCGCGTACTCTTACTTGAAAAGCGAGCCCGACAGCCCGCCCCAGAGGGGCGTGTTGAAATGGCCCGCCAACGCCCAGGTCACCAGTATCGCGAACGCCACGGCGATCAGGTATTCGAGCACTTCGATCCAGGTCCTGCGTTTCATCGGCGCCTCCGCTCGCGGTTCGGACGCACCCCCCAGCCGGAACTTCATCCCCTGCGCGTACGACGCTCCAGACACTTTACGCCCTGCGCGCGCGAAAGCCAGCGTTTAGTCGCGCCGCATCGAGTCCGGGGATGACCCCACCGGCGGCCCGGATTCTGTCTCGGGGTGAACGGGAATCCCTTCGCACTCGCGGAAGATGCGCGCCCGGCAGCTCGCGCAGACCGCCTTGTCCAGTCGTGCGAACACGCTCGAGAACGCCTCGTGCTTGCCGCGGAACAAGTGGTCGCGTCCGATCTCGGTGAGGTAGCCGGCGCGCGCCAGCAGTTCCTCGACCGGCTTGCGCAGGCTGTAGAAGTACATGTCGCCGCCTGCGCTGCGGCGCAGGCGCAGCTCGGCCATGAGCGCGCCGGCGCCCGCGACGTCCACGAAGTTGATGCTCTTGGACATCACCAGCAGGTGCTTCTGCCCGGGGTGCGCCGCGCGCAGCGTCTCCAGGTGGCTCTCGACATGCGGCACGGCGCCGAAGTACAGCGACCCCTCGATGCGCAGTATCTTCGCCTGCGGGCACTCGGGCACAGAGGCGCCGGGTTCGACCATGCCGCGCTCCGCGGTACGGGGGTCGGGCACCAGCGAGCGCAGGTGGGGGTGCGAGGTCCTGTTGAGATACACGACCATCGACACCATGACGCCCACCAGGATGGCGATCTCCAGGTTGAGCAGCAGCGTGGCCGCGAAGCTGACGGCAAGCACCACAGCCTCCGCGCGGCTCGCCGTGAACGTGTGACGGACGCGGTCGAAATCGAACAGCCCCCAGGCAACCAGGAACAGCAGAGCGGAAACGGCGGCCACGGGAATATGCGCCGCCAGCGGCGCCAGGGCGAGCACCGCCGCCGCGAGGATGGCGGCGCTGAACAGGCTCGCCAGGGGCGTGCGCGCCCCCGCCTCGTAGTTGGCCCCGCTGCGGTTGAAGGAGGCCGCGGCGGGGTAGGCGGAGAAGAAGCTCGCCGCGAGGTTCGCCATTCCTTGGCCGATGAGTTCCTGGTTGGCGTCGAAGCGCTGGCCGCTGCGCAGCGCAATGGCGCGCCCGATGGACACCGCCTCGGTCAAGGCGAGCACGGTGACCGCGATCGAGATGCCCATCAACTGCTGCATGGTCTGCAGCGAAAACTCCGGCGCCGACAGCGGCGGCAGCGTTCCGGGAATCGGCGCCAGCATGGCGATGGCAGGCCGCCAGGCGCCGGCGAGCGAATTGATCGCGGCCGCGACCAGCGTGCCGGCCAGCAGGCCCGCGAGCAGGTGCGGCGCCCGCCGCCACGCCCGCCGCGCCGCCAGGCTCGCCCCGATCGTCGAGACGCCCACCAGCACCGCATCGATGCGCACTTCGTCGATGCGCAGCGCGAGATCGACCATGCGCGTGAGGAAGGAGGCGCTGCGCCGCGGCTCGATGCCGAGAAAGCCGTCGGCCTGGTTGACGATGATGAGCACCGCCACGCCCGCGGTGAATCCGACGACCACCGTGTCGGAGATGAAATTCGCCAGGTTTCCGAACCGCAGCACGCCCAGCGCGAGCAGGCAGGCGCCGGTCATGAACGCCAGGGTCAGCGCGTAGCTGATGTACTCGGGCGAGCCGGGCACGGCCAGCGCGGTGAGCGTGCCGAAAACCACCAGCGACACCGCGTTGGTCGGCCCGGTGACCGCGTGCCAGGACGAGCCCCAGATCGCGGCCACCGCGGTGGGGACCATCGCGCAGTACAGGCCATACTCCGGCGGCAGGCCGGCAAGGGCGGCGAACGCGACCCCCTGGGGCAGCACCAGCAGCGCGGCGGTCAGGCCGGCCAGCGCGTCGGCGCGCAGCGTGTGCCTGTCGACGCGCCGTCCCCAGGAAAGGAAGGGAATGAGCATCGCGAAGCGACGCGCATCCCCGGGAATCGCGGCCACTCGAGCGCCTGTTGCGGAAAACGGCGATGGTACCAAAAGCGACCTGGCGTTCGGTTGGATGCAGGCGCAGCCGTTGCGAACGGGCGGCGCAAGGCGCGACGGGCATGCCGCCACGGGCCGGCAGGCGCATGTTGCGCGCGGCGGTGCCGGGCGATAGCATCCGCACGGCGATAGCATCCGCACGGCGATGGCAGATAGCAGGAACCCGTGAAATCGTCCGCGGCCTGCGGCAGGCACGTGGACGGTCTGCGGTAGCGCCGTGAACTCGGGCATCACACTCTGCGGCGCAGTTCGTGACGCCTCGCGCGGGTATCGCGGCATGCGCCGATCTCGCGCACCCGAGTGGACCTGCAAGATCATGTGCACGAGGAGGAGATTTCCATGAGCAACACCTATCGATCGTTCGGTCGTGGCCCACGCAAGGTGATCTGCCTGCATGGCTGGTTCGGCAGCGCCGGCGGCTGGGGGCCGCTGGTCGATGTGCTCGACGGAGAAACCTTCAGCTACGCCTTCATGGATTACCGCGGTTACGGCGACTCGAAGGGCTTGAGCGGCGACTTCGGCATGGACGAGATCGCCGCCGACACCCTGGCGCTCGCCGATCGCCTCGGCTGGCGGCGTTTCGCCCTGATCGGGCACTCGATGGGCGGCACGGCAATCCAGCGGGTGCTGGTGCAAGCGCCGGCCCGCGTCGACAAACTCGTTGCGGTGACGCCGGTTCCGGCCAACGGCTTCCCCTTCGACGAGGCGGGTTACGCCTTCTTCGAGAGCGCCGTTGCCGATCCCGCGGTGCGCCGGCAGATCATCGACAACACCACGGGCAACCGATTGACAGGCGTGTGGCTCGACCAGATCGTCACGCACTCGCTCGAGAATTCGACGCCCGAGGCGTTCGGCGCCTATCTGCAAGCCTGGGCGCGCAGCGATTTCGCCCCTCGCATCAAGGGCAATCCGGTCCCCATCAAGGTCATCGCCGGCGAGCACGATCCGGCGATCAGCGCGACGCTGATGCGCGATACTTTCCTCGCGTGGTATCCGAACGCCGAACTGGAGATCATGCCGAACGCGGGTCATTACCCGATGTTCGAAACGCCGATCGCCCTGGCAAGCTCCATCGAGCGGTTCCTGCTCGCCCGAGGGCCGGTCTGAAGCGTATCGCGCTCATCGAGGGCCGCTGCAGCCCTCAGGCAGGCGGTGAGTGCACGCCCTCCTGGGCGCGCCGCGCGGCGCGCTCCTTCTCGGTCCGTTCGGTGACGTCGCGCGCCACGGCGACCGAGCCCACGACGGCGCCGTCCGGGTTCGTGACCAGAGCGAACGTCATCTCGACATAGAGCTTGCGGCCATCCTTGCGCAGCGCGCGCGTGAGGGTCGGCCGGCCGTCCAGCCTCGTCCTGCCTGTCTCGATAGCCGCGTTGAAACCGCTCCAGTGCGCCGCGCGCAGGTGTTCCGGGATGATGATATCCAGGCTGCCGCCCAGCGCTTCATCCGCGGTGTAGCCGAACAGCCGGCGCGAAGCCTGGTTCCATCGCACGATGGTCCCTGTACGGTCGGCGTAGATCAAGGCATCGGAGGTCTGATCGATGATCCATTCGGCAAGGGCGGCGGCGTCGCGCACGGTCTTGTCTCCCCTCCCGTCGCGGGCCCGACGCGCGGCGTCGCGATGCCCGGTGAAACCCGTGAATGCCGTGCCCGATTATAAGTCTGCCTGGCGCGCCCGACTCGGGAGTTGAAGCGCGCGCATCTTGGGCCTACCATTGCGCGTGATCTGCGGCCGCGGTCGCACCGCGCTCGCCGCAATCGCACATCCCTCCAGGCCGCCATCCTCATGCCCCGCCTCTGCGCCAACATCAGCCTTCTGTTCAACGAAGTCGATCTGCCGGAACGTTTCGATGCCGCGGCGCGCGCCGGCTTCAGGGCGGTGGAGATCCAGTTTCCCTACGCGTTCGACGCCGCGATGCTCGCCGAACGGGCGCGGCGCGCGGGCGTCGAGGTGGTCCTGTGCAACCTCCCGGGCGGAGACTTCGAAAGGGGAGACCGCGGCATCGCTTGCCTGCCGGCGCGGGTCTCTGAATTCCGGGACGGGGTGGCGCTGGCGCTGCGCTATGCGCGCGCACTCGGCTGCCGCCGGCTCAACTGCCTCGCCGGGGTCGCGCCGCCGCGTTCGCGCGGCGAGACGCTGCGCGATACCCTGATCTCCAACCTGCGCTTCGCCGCCGGCGAGCTTGCGCACGAGGGCGTCGAGTTGCTCCTGGAGCCGGCCAACACCCGGACCGTTCCGGGCTTCTTCCTGAGGAATACCGTCCAGGCGGCGGACATCATCGACGAGGCGCGGGCGCCGAACCTGTCGCTGCAGTACGACCTGTTTCACATGCAGATCATGGACGGCGATCTTGCCAGGACCATCGAGACGTTCCTGCCGCGCATCGGGCACATGCAGGTCGCCGACGTGCCGGACCGCCACGAACCCGGTACCGGCGAGATCAATTTCCCGTTCCTGTTCGACTGGATCGACCGTCTGGGCTACTCGAAGTGGATCGGCGCGGAGTACGTTCCGGCCGCCGGAACCGAGGCCGGCCTGGGGTGGGCGCGGGCGTACCTGGAGCCTGCCGCTGCGGGCGGCGCCTAGCGCGCCGGCCGCTCGCATCGTCGCAGCCGCACATGGCCAAGCTCGGATTCATCGGCCTGGGCATCATGGGAAAGCCCATGGCCGCGAACCTCGTGGCCGCGGGGCACGAGGTGCACCTGCACTCGCGCAGCGGCGTGCCGGTCGAGCTGAGCGCGAAAGGCGCAAGGCCCTGTGCCTCGCCCGCCGAGGTGGCGCGCGCCGCCGATGTGATCTTCCTCATGCTGCCCGATACGCCCGACGTGGAGAAGGTGCTCTTCGGCGAGAACGGCGTCGCGGGCGCGCTCGAGCGCGGCAGGGCGGTGGTGGACATGAGCTCGATCTCGCCGATCGAGACCCGGCGCTTCGCGGCCCGGATCGCGGCGCTCGGCTGCGATTACGTGGACGCCCCGGTCTCCGGCGGCGAGCTCGGTGCGAGGAATGCCACGCTCACCATCATGGCGGGCGGCAGCGAGGCCGCGTTCGCGCGCGTGCGCCCGTTCCTGGATCGGATGGGAAAGACCATCACCCTGGTGGGCGGCGTCGGCGACGGCCAGACCTGCAAGGTCGCCAACCAGATCATCGTGGCGCTCACCCTCGAGGCGGTCGCGGAGGCGCTCGTGTTCGCGTCGAAAGCCGGCGCGGACCCGGCGCGGGTGCGCCAGGCGCTCATGGGCGGTTTCGCCGCCTCGCGCATCCTGGAAGTGCACGGCCTGCGCATGCTCCAGCGTGCCTTCGAACCGGGATTCCGCATCGAACTGCACCAGAAGGACCTGGCGATCGCCCTCGAGGGCGCGCGCGCCCTGGGCCTCGCGCTGCCCCACACGGCAAGCGCGCAGCAGCTGTTTTCCACCTGCGTGGCGCACGGCGGCCGCGCCTGGGACCACTCCGCCTTGATCCGCGTGCTGGAGATGCTCGGCGATCACGAGGTGGCGGGGGGGCGCCTGGAGTGACCTCGGATCGACACCCGCGCCCGCCCCGCGACTTCGAGCCGACCCGAGCGGGCGCCCGAAGTGGGTGAGCGCTCGGCGGTCCCCGCACCGGGCATCCCCTTCCTGCGCCAGGCGCAGGTGGTGGCGAGGCTGCTGCGGGCGCTGCCGCCGGACTCGGTGCTGTACGAGGCCGAGGACACGCGGCCCTACGAGTGCGACGGCCTGTCGGCCTACCGGCAGCTGCCCATGGTGGTGGCGCTGCCGCGCGACGAGGAGGAGGTGCGCGCGGTCCTCGCGGCCTGCCGGGATCTGAACGTTCCGGTGGTGGCCCGCGGCGCGGGAACCGGGCTCTCGGGCGGCGCGCTGCCGCGCGGCGACGGCGTGCTGCTGTCGATGGCCAGGATGAACCGCATCCTCTCGGTGGACGCGGCCGCGCGCACCGCGCGGGTGCAGCCGGGTGTGCGCAATCTCGCCATCTCGGAGGCAGCCTCGGCCTACGGCCTGTATTACGCCCCCGACCCGTCCTCGCAGATCGCCTGCACCATCGGCGGCAACGTCGCCGAGAACTCAGGCGGCGTGCACTGTCTCAAGTACGGGTTGACGGTGCACAACGTGCTGAAGGTGCGCGCCCTCACCATCGAGGGCGAGAGCGTCGAGTTCGGGTCGGCCGCCCTCGATTCGCCGGGCCTGGACCTGCTCGCCCTGTTCCACGGCTCCGAGGGCATGCTGGCGCTCGCCACCGAGATCACCGTCAGACTGCTTGCGAGACCGGCGCTCGCGCGCTGCGTCATGGCCTCGTTCGGCGACGTGGCGCGGGCGGGGGAGGCCGTCGCGGCGATCATCGCCGCGGGCATCGTTCCTGCCGGCCTGGAGATGATGGATCGGCCCGCGACGCGCGCCGTCGAGGAATTCGCGCACTCGGGCTACGACCTGGACGCCGCGGCCATTCTGCTCGCCGAATCCGACGGAACGCACGAGGAGGTGGCCGAGGAGCTGGCGCGCATGATCGAGGTGCTGGAGCGCGCCGGCGCCACCGCGGTGCGGGTGTCGGGGGACGAGGCCGAGCGGCTGAAGTTCTGGGCCGGGCGCAAGGCCGCTTTCCCGGCGGTCGGGCGCCTCTCGCCCGACTACTATTGCATGGACGGCACCATTCCGCGCCGGCGCCTGGCCGAGGTGCTGGGTTTCATCGCCGCCATGGAAGGCAAGTACGGGCTGCGCTGCCCGAACGTGTTCCATGCGGGTGATGGCAATCTGCATCCGCTGATCCTGTTCGACGCAAACGCTCCCGGACAGCTGGCGCGCACCGAGGCCTTCGCCGCGGAGGTGCTGGAGAAGTGCATCGAGGTGGGCGGCACCATCACGGGCGAACACGGCGTGGGCATCGAGAAGATCGACCAGATGTGCGTGCAGTTCTCCGCTCGGGAGCTGGAGGTCTTTCGCGGCATCAAGCGCGCCTTCGATCCGCAGGAGCTGCTCAATCCCGGGAAGAACATCCCGGCGCTGCACCGCTGCGTGGAATTCGGCCGCATGCGCGTGCACGGCGGGAAGCTGCCTCATCCCGAGTTGCCCAGGTTCTGATGCATCGCGTCGCGCCTGTGCCGGGGGGGCGCCGTGGCGATGGCGGCGCCGGGTTCGTCCCTGGCGACTATTCCTGAAGGCCGCGCACCTGGAACCTGCCCTGGAACTTGCCCTGGAACCTGCACTGGAGAGCTTCGGCCGCGCGATCCGCGAGGCGGCGGCTTCGCGGCGTCCCCTGTGCATCCGCGGCGGCGGCAGCAAGGACTTCTACGGCCAGGCGCCGGCCGGCGAACCGCTGGAGGTACGGGGCCACGCGGGCGTGACGGCGTTCGAACCGAGCGAGCTGGTGGTCACGGCGCGCTGCGGCACGCCGCTGGCGGAGCTGGAGGAGATGCTCGCGCGCGCGGGTCAGATGTTCGCCTTCGAGCCGCCGCATTTCGCTGCGGAACCGCCCGCGGGCGCGACCTTCGGTGGCATGATCGCCGCGGGATTGTCCGGCCCGCGGCGCGCCGCGGCCGGCGCGGTTCGCGACTACCTGCTGGGCGCGCGGATCATGAACGGGCGCGGCGAAGTGCTCGGGTTCGGCGGCCAGGTGATGAAGAACGTCGCCGGCTACGACGTGGCGCGACTGGCGGCAGGCTCGCTCGGTACGCTGGGCATTATCGTCGAAGCGTCCGTGAAGACCCTGCCGCGGCCGAGCGCCGAGGTCACGCTCGCGCTGGAGATGCCCGGCGAGCGGGCGCTGGAGTCGGTGAACCGCTGGATCGGGCGGGGGATTGCGGTGAGCGCCTCGGCATGGCGCGGCGGCGAACTGGCGGTGCGCCTCTCGGGCGCCGCCAGCGCCGTGGCGGCGGCGGCCGCTGCGCTGGGGGGCGAGCGCATTCCCGAGGCCAGCGCAGCCGCGCGCTGGGCCGCGATCCGCGATCACCGCGATGCGTTCTTCGCCGGCGAGGAACCGCTGTGGCGGCTGTCGCTGCCGCAGCTCGCGCCGAGCGTGGACCTGCCTGGCGAGCAGCTGATCGAGTGGGCAGGGGCGCTGCGCTGGCTGCGCTCCGGGGCGGACCCGCAGGCGGTGCGCACGGCCGCGGCGCGGGCCGGCGGGCATGCGACCCTGTTTCGCGGCGGCGACAAGGCCAGCGGCGTATTTCACCCGCTGCCCGCTGCGCTGCTCGAGATCCAGCGCCGCCTCAAGGCGGTCTTCGACCCGGACCGCGTGTTCAACCCGGGTCGCATGTATCCCGGCATCTGAGGCGCACCGGCCCAGGCGCAAGCTCCGATGCAGACCTCGCTCGCCGATTTCATCCGCGACACGCCCCGGGGACGCGAGGCCGACGCCATCCTGCGGCGCTGCGTGCACTGCGGCTTCTGCCTGGCCACCTGCCCGACCTACCAGTTGCTCGGCGACGAGCGCGACAGCCCGCGCGGGCGCATCTACCTCGTCAAGCAGGTGCTGGAGGGCGTGCCGCCGACGCACAAGACGCTTTCCCACCTGGACCGCTGCCTCACCTGCCGCGCCTGCGAGACCACCTGCCCTTCGGGAGTCGCGTACGCCAGGCTCGCCGACATCGGCCGCGGAGTGGTGGAGGAGCGCGTGAAGCGCCGCCGGCTGGATGCCGTGCGGCGCCGGGCGCTTGCGCGGTTGCTGTCCTGCCGCGCGCTTTTCCGTACCCTGGTCGCGCTGGCCAGGGTAGCGCGAGCGCTGCTGCCGGCGCGCTTCGCGCGCAAGCTGCCGGCGCGCCTGCCGCAGCCGGGGCACTGGCCCGCCCCGCGGCACGCGCGGCGCATGATCGCGCTGGCCGGTTGCGTGCAGCCGGTGCTGGCGCCCGACATCAACGCGGCTGCCGCGCGGCTTCTCGACCGCGCCGGGATTTCCCTGGTGCAGGCGCCGTCGGCCGGCTGCTGCGGCGCGCTGCGCTATCACCTGAATTTCCAGCGCGAAGGCCTGGCCGACATGCGTGCCCTCGTCGATGCCTGGTGGCCGCTGGTCGAATCCGGCGCCGAGGCGATCGTGATGAGCGCGAGCGGCTGCGGCGCCACGGTGCGCGAATACGCTCGCCTGCTGGCGCACGACCCGCGCTATGCGCGCAAGGCCGCGCGCATCGCAGCGATGACGCGCGACCTCGCCGAGGTGGTGGAGGCGGAGTGGGAGCGGCTCGCGCCGCTGCTCGCGTCCCCGGGGGGAAGGATCGCCGTGCATTCACCCTGCACCCTGCAGCACGGCCAGAAGCTGCCGGGCCTGCTGGAGCGCTTGCTCGCGCGCGCCGGCTACGAGCTCGCGCCGGTGGCCGACGCGCACCTGTGCTGCGGCTCGGCAGGCGTGTATTCGCTGCTGGAGCCGCGGCTCGCACAGCAGTTGAAGGAGAGAAAGCTGCGCTCGCTGCAAGCGGGCGCGCCCTCGTGCATCGTCACGGCGAACCTGGGATGCCAGAACCATCTGGCGGGCGGCGCCGCGGTGCCGGTGCAGCACTGGGTGACGGCGCTGGAGAGACGGCTGCGGGCGCCGTGATGGACGGACCGGATCGGCGCCCGCAGCCGCGGTCCGCGGCGATCGCGCGCGGCCGCAGCGCGCGCCCGATGATATAAGCCGGCATGGCTGCGAATTTCCCGGGCCAGCCGCCAAGGGCCGATCTCGCGCACCTGAGGGCGCTGCTGCGCTTCGTCACGCCCTACAGCGCGCAGCTCGCGCTCGCCTTGGTCGCGCTGCTGGTCGCGGCCGCCTGCGTGCTCGCGCTCGGGCAGGGACTTCGCTACGTCATCGACAGCGGTTTCGCCTCGCGCGATCCGCGGCTGCTCAACCAGGCGCTCGCGGGCGTGGTCGGGATCGCCGCGGTGCTGGCCGGCGCCACGTACGTGCGCTACGCCATGATGATGTCGGTGGGCGAGCGCGCCGTCGCCGATCTGCGCCGCGCGATTTTCGACCACGTCCTCGGCCTTTCGCCGGAGTTCTACGACGCCGCGCGCAGCGGCGACGTCATCTCGCGACTCACCAGCGACACCGAGCAGTTGCGCCAGGTGCTCGCTTTCGGCTTTTCCATGTTCCTGAGAAACCTGCTGATGGTGGCCGGCGCGGCGGCCCTGCTGGTGGTCACCAGCCCGAGGCTCGCGGCGCTCATCCTGCTGGGGGTGCCGCTGGTGCTCGCGCCGGTGCTGATCATCGGCCGCAGGGAGCGGCGGCTCGCCAGGCACAACCAGGACTGCGCCGCGGCCGTGGCCGCCTACATCGACGAGGCGATCCACGAGATCCGCACGGTGCAGGCGAGCGTTCACGAGGAGGCCGACCGCGTGGCGTTCGCGGGCGTGGTGGGCGCGCTGTGTCGCGCCGGCGTCGCCCGGATTCGCACCCGTGCGTTCATGATCTCTCTGGTGATGCTGTTCGCGTTCTGCGGCGTCGGTTTCATACTCTGGATCGGGGGGCACGGCGTCATCCAGGGGCAGCTGAGCGCCGGAGATCTGTCCGCGTTCGTCTTCTACGCCGCGGTCGTGGCGAGCGGCACCGGTGTGATCGCGGAGATATGGGGCGAGATCCAGCGCGCGGCGGGCGCCACCGAGCGCGTCTCGGATCTGCTCGCCATGCGACCCCTGGTCAGTGCCCCGGCCCGGCCGCTCGCGCTGCCGGCGCGGCTGCCGGGCGGGATACGCTTCGAGAGCATCGTCTTCGCCTACCCGACGCGACCGGACTCGCCGGCGCTGGCCGGATTCACGCTCGCCGTCTCGCCGGGCGAGACCGTGGCGCTGGTGGGGCCTTCGGGCGCCGGGAAGTCCACCGTGCTCGCGCTCTTGCTGCGCTTCTACGATCCGCAGTCAGGGCGCATCCTCCTCGACGGCTTCGACATCGCGGCCTGCCATCCGCGTGAGGTCAGGCGGCACATCGCCCTGGTGCCGCAGGAACCCGTGATCTTCGCAGCGAACGTGATCGAGAACGTGCGCTACGCGCGGCCCGGCGCATCGCTCGCGGAGGTTCGAGCCGCCTGCGAGGCCGCGCATGCGCTGGAATTCGTGGAGCGGCTGCCGCGGGGGTTCGAAACCGAGCTGGGTGAGCGCGGCGTCCAGCTCTCGGGCGGGCAGCGGCAGCGGATCTCCATCGCGCGTGCGCTCCTGGCGGACCGGGAGTTCCTGCTGCTCGACGAGGCGACCAGCTCGCTGGACGCCGAGAGCGAGCGGCAGGTGAACGAGGCGCTCGCGGCGCTCGCGCGCGGCAGGACGACCCTGGTGATCGCGCATCGCCTGGCCACCGTTCAGCGCGCGAACCGCATCGTGGTGCTCGACCGGGGCGAGGTGCACGCGACCGGGACGCACGCGCAGCTGATGCGCGCCGGCGGCCTGTACGCGCACCTCGCGCGCCTGCAATTCCTTCACGACGCCTCCGCGTCCGCGTAGCCCCTTGACGCAGGTCCGGCTCGCGCTGCGCAGCGCCCCGGTGGGACAAGCGCACGCGAAGCGTTGTGCGCGTTGCGGCGTCGCCGGGACCGGCACTCGGCCGGGGCGCATGCGCGACAGTTGACCTGGATCAATCGAGCGCTCGCTCGCGCATGCAATTGACGCAGATCAATCGGGAAACGGGAACGCGAGGCGTCGATGTCGTAGAATGCAACGCAACCGAAGCGCGAGTGCGGCGGGCGCGCGAATCCGCGGGTCCGGCCCGGCGTGTTCCGGGACAACAACAGACTTGCGAGCGCCGCATTCCAGGTCGAGCCGGCTCGTGCGCGGACCCGCGCGAGGTTCGCGGGCGCCGCGTGGCGGCCGACCCTCAGACCCCTCAGACCCCTCAGGCCGTTCAGCCGCAATCCACAGGCGGGATCCATGCCCCAGGTCATAGGCGTACCCAGAGAGACGGCGGCCGGCGAGAAGCGCGTCGCCACGGTGCCTGAAGTCGCCGAGAAGCTCCTGAAGCTCGGCTTCCGCGTCAAGGTCGAGTCCGGGGCGGGCGAGGCGTCGAATTTCAGCGACGACGACTACCGCGCCGCCGGCGCCGAGATCGTCGCGGGCGCCGCCGCGCTCTGGTCCGGCGCCGACCTCGTATTCAAGGTCCGGGGGCCGAGTGCCGAGGAACTGGGGCTCATGCGCGAGGGCGGCGCGCTGGTCAGCTTCATCTGGCCGGCGCAGAACCCCGAGCTGCTGCACAGCCTCGCGGCGAAGAGAGCGACCGTGCTGGCGATGGACAGCGTGCCGCGCATCTCGCGCGCGCAGAAGCTGGATGCGCTGTCCTCGATGGCCAACATCGCCGGCTACCGCGCGGTGATCGAGGCGGCCCACCACTTCGGGCGATTCTTCACCGGGCAGATCACCGCCGCCGGCAAGGTGCCGCCGGCCAAGGTGTTCGTGATCGGCGCGGGCGTGGCGGGCCTGGCCGCCATCGGCGCGGCCTGCGGGCTGGGCGCCATCGTGCGCGCGAACGACACCCGGCCCGAGGTCGCCGACCAGGTGGTCTCCATGGGCGGCGAGTTCGTCCCGGTGGACTACGAGGAGGAAGGCTCCGGCGCCGGCGGCTACGCCAAGCTGATGAGCGAGGGCTTCCAGAAGGCGCAGCGCGAAGCGTTCGCGCGCCAGGCGAAGGACGTCGACATCATCATCACCACCGCGCTCATCCCCGGCCGGCCCGCGCCGAAGCTGATCACCGCGGAGATGGTGCGCTCGATGAAGGCGGGCAGCGTCATCGTCGACCTGGCGTCCGAGCAGGGCGGCAACTGCGAGCTGACCGAACCCGGCCAGGTGGTGGTGCGTCACGGCGTCACCATCATCGGCTATACCGACCTGCCGAGCCGACTCGCCCGCCAGTCGAGCACGCTTTACGCGACCAACCTGCTGCGCCTGGCCGAGGAACTGTGCAAGGCGAAGGACGGGACTATCGACGTCAACATGGACGACGAGGTGATCCGCGGCGCCACCGTGGTGAAGGACGGCAGCCTCACCTGGCCGCCGCCCGCGCCCAGGCTCTCGGCGGCGCCGCCGGCGCCGGCGAAGGCCGCGGCCGCCAAGGCGGCGGCGCCGGCGAAGGCGCACGGCGCCGGCGCCGCGCCGGCCTCGGGCGCCCGAATCGCGATCCTGTTCCTCGCCGGCGCGGCGCTGTTCTGGTTCATCGGCGCCAATGCGCCCGCCGCTTTCCTCGGGCACTTCACCGTGTTCGTGCT